>JAESST010000475.1 GCA_016763995.1 Flavobacteriales bacterium
CTGCTAGAATTGTAGAAGTTCATCCATTCATCCAAGCAGCATTTAATTCTGATTCAATAGGTTGTAGTCCCTTACCTGTTTCTTTTATCAATCAATCTTTTGGTGCTCAAAGCTACGCATGGTCATTTGGTGATAATACAACAGCTACTGATATCAATCCAAACCATATTTATACTAATGCGACTAATTCTAATCAAAATTACTTAGCAAAGATGATTGCTATTTCTACAGAAGGATGTTTAGATAGTGCAGAGAAAAATATTATAGTTTATCCTAAACCAACAGCTTCGTATACTCTTTCAACAAATGCAGGATGTCAACCGCTAGAAGTTACGTTTACCAATGGCTCAAGTTTGGCAGATTCATGTGTTTGGAATTATGGAGATTTAGATAGTTTCAAGCTCTGTACACCAACGAATGTTCACATTTATACGAATACGACCTCATTTTTTCCGATAGATTATTCAAGTGAACTCTTTGTATTCACTAACGATGGATGTTCAGATACTTTTGATATAGACATTACTGTGAATCCTGAAGTGATTGCTGATTTTACTTCCATAGATTCGGGTTGTAGTCCTTTAAATGTCAATTTTCAGAACCAATCTGTTGGCGCTAATAGTTACGACTGGACTTTTGGTGATGGGATTACTGATACACTTGTAAATCCATTTCACACCTACACTAATGCAACATTTTTAGATGAAGTGAACAGTTTAAGAATGATCGCATCTTCTCAGTTTGGATGCAGTGACACTATTGAGAAAGATATTATCGTTTTTGCAAAACCAGATGCACAGTTCTCGATTGATGCTTCGTTAGGTTGTCACCCGTTACCGGTTACTTTTACCAACAATTCTACTATAGCAGACTCTTGCCGTTGGAATTTTGGAGACGGAAGTGCTGTTGTAGATACTTGCTTCAACAATAGAGTCTATACCTATCAAAATAATTTTTCTACATTACCAGTTACAAGGACTGCAGCATTGTTTGTGTTTACAGATAATGGATGTCAAGATACCTTTGATATAGACATTACGATCAACCCTGAAGTAATTGCTAGTTTTAGCTCTCTAGATTCAGGTTGCAGTCCTTTGCAAGTGAGATTTCAGAATCAATCTATTGGAGCAAATAGCTATGATTGGACTTTTGGTGATGGGGCTAGCGATACACTGTTGAATCCAAGTCATCTTTACAACAATACTAGCTTTGTAGATCAGGTAAATAACATGAGATTAATTGCCTCATCTCAATATGGATGCAGCGACACTATTGAGAAAGATATTATTGTTTTTGCAAAACCAGAAGCACAGTTTTCTATAGATGCTTCGTTAGGTTGTCATCCATTACCGGTTACTTTTATCAACAATTCTACTATAGCAGACTCTTGCCGTTGGAATTTTGGAGATGGTAGTACTGTGGTAGATACTTGCTTCAACAATAGAGTTTATACCTATCAGAACAATTTTTCTACATTACCAGTTACAAGGACTGCAGCATTGTTTGTGTTTACAGATAATGGATGCCGAGATACTTTCAATTTGGACATTACTATTAATCCTGAAGTGATTGCTAATTTCAGCTCTCTCGATTCAGGATGCAGTCCTTTACCAGTTAATTTCCAAAATCTATCTATTGGAGCTAATAACTATGATTGGACTTTTGGTGATGGAGCTAGCGATACACTGTTGAATCCAAGTCACCTTTACAACAATACTAGCTTTGTAGATCAGGTAAATAATATGAGGCTAATTGTTTCTTCTCAATACGGATGTAGCGATACTATTGAGAAAGTGATTAGCGTTTTTGCGAAACCCAATGCTCAATTTTCTACTGATGTCTCTGCAGGATGTCATCCTCTAGAGGTGAACTTTACGAATACTTCTTCAATAGCAGACTCCTGCAGATGGAATTTTGGAGATGGCAGCCCAGTGCTCGATACCTGTTTCCTTAACTTATCCAGATTACATGTATATGAAAATACTATTTCTTCTTTTCCATTAAATAGAACCGCTCAACTGTTTGTTTATACGAGTAATGGATGCTCAGATACCATCAATCAGAACATCACTGTAAATCCAAATATAGAAGCAGCTTTTGCTGGCCCAACAGAAGGATGCAGTCCATTAGCAGCTAGTTTTACTAATCAATCTATTGGAGCAACCGGTTTTCAATGGACTTATGGAGATGGAGGAAGTGATACGCTAAGAGATCCTTCGCACCTTTATCTGAACTTAGGCCAGTTAGATGTAACATATATAACACGCCTAGTGGTTACCAACGATTTTGGCTGTTCTAGTGATTCTGAAATAGTGGTCACTGTCTTTCCAAAACCAGTGGCAGATTATACCATCGATGTGAACGATGGTTGTCAACCTCTACTAGTTCAATTTACGAATAATTCGAGCTTAGCAGATGTGTGTGATTGGACCTATGGCGATGGGAATTTGAATTTGAATGATTGCACTCCAGTTACAAATTATACCTATTTTAATACTCAATCTTTAGTACCTGTGACCAATATTTCAGAGTTGATTGTTAGCACTGTTAATGGTTGTTCAGATACACTAACAAGAAACATATCTGTTCGACCACAAGTAATTGCGGCCTTTACAACAGATGCGGATTCATGTGCACCTGTTGATGCAACATTTAGAAGCCAGTCCTCAGGAGCATTTGAATTTGATTGGAATTTTGGAGATGGAGGAATTGGAACAGGGCAAGTAATCGCTCATCAGTTTACGAATATAGGAGCGGTGGATTCTGTTTATCAAGTTCGCTTAATTGCTAAATCTGCATTCAATTGCAACGACACAGCTTTCGAAGATGTTAGAGTATATCCTACTCCGATTGTTGATTTTACAGCTACACCTATAACACAAGAATTTCCAGATGCTACCGTAACCTTAACAAATAATACGAATAACGGGAATTGGTCTTACTTATGGGAATATGGAGATCAAGATAGTTCTATTTTGCGGAACCCCGGAACTCATGAGTATGGAACATGGGGGATGTATACTATTAAATTAACAGCAAATTCTGCTTTTTGCGAAAGTAGCAAGGACGTTTTAGTTACGATTGAAGCACCTACTCCAATAGCAGACTTTGGCGATTCAGCAGTAGGCTGCGAACCTTTGGAAGTAACATTTACAAATAAGTCTCAATTTGGATTGAGTTATGAGTGGGATTTTGGAGATGGCTCACCAATATCAGGTGCTGAGAACCCAGGACATATTTACTTTAATGAAGGAGTTTATACTGTTTCATTAAAGGTTACGGGATTCCCTCCGGGAAAAACAGATGAGATTACTAAAACGAATTACATCGTGGTTAATAAAACGCCAAATGCAAACTTTATCATGAATACTACTAAAGTATTTATACCGAATGATCCTGTTGTTTTTTCGAATCGATCAACAGATGCAGATTCTTATACATGGGATTTTGGAGATGGAAGTAATTCAACTGAACAGAGCCCCGTTTATCAATATAAAACAGAAGGAGAATTTAGTATTTTACTCATTGCAGAAACTGATAAAGGATGTATTGATTCAATTCGCTCTCCTACGAATGTAATTGCAGAGTTAGAAGGAAGAATTAAGGTGCCAAACGCATTTACACCAAATACAAACGGCAGTAATGGAGGAGTTGTCAATATCAATCCTGGATCAGGAGAGTTTAACGATGTGTTTTATGCAAAGTTAAATGGAACACAAAAGTATGAGCTGAATATTTTTAATAAATGGGGAGAACTATTATTTGTGAGTAAGGACATTAACATTGGTTGGGACGGCTATTACAATGGGCAATTAGTTCAACAAGACGTATATGTATGGAAGATTGCTGTTGAGTTTATCGACGGAACCTCATTAGTTAAAGTCGGAGATTTAATGTTGTTGAGGTAATGAAGTTAGTTGTGTTGTCCATATTATTTTTTGTAGCAAGTAGCTTTTCAAGCTATGCTCAATCTAAAAAATTCAACTTAAAAGAAAAGAAAAAGTACTGGAACGCTGAGAGTTTATATCTTCAGGGGGATTATACTGAAGCAATAAGAGGGTTTGAAAGCTTAAAACAGTTGGACCCTAAGTTTTATGAGTTGTTTTACAACTTAGGAGATTGCTATTTTGCACTAGATAGGTTAGAAAGATCACAATCAAATTTGAGAATAGGAGCTGAGTTAATGACGGATGCTTATTTTCAGATGGCTTACATTAAGCTCTACTTTGGAGAGTTAGATTCAGCAGATTACTTTATAGAACGTTTTAGAAAAAAAAGAGACGAAAATACCAAGATCAGAGATTTTGAACTCAAACAATTGAAATCGAATATTAGTACTGCAAGGGACTTGATGGGAAATGGGGAAGTTGTAAATATTATCAATCTTGGACCAGCCGTAAATACAAAAGAAAATGAATATGTTCCTTTAATTTCATCTGATGAAGAACTCTTATTATTTACTTCGAAGAGGAAATCAGATAGTCCGAATCTGGATGCGAATGGGAACCCTTTTGAGAATGTATACTATTCAACTAATTTAGAGGCTGCATACGGTTGGATCGAGGGGAAATTACTCGAAGGAGATGTGAACACTGAAAAACACGATGCTTGTGTGGGGCTTTCTCCAGATGGAAATATCTTGTACCTTTTTCGAACGAATGATAATTTAATAGGCGGAGATTTGTATGAATCACTGAACTTGAACGGTACTTGGACAACTCCTGTTCGAATGGGTAATTCCATTAATGGATATGGAACTGTTGAGCCGAGTGCTTCCATTTCTTTAGATGGAAGAACCTTCTATTTTTCTTCAAATAGAGCAGGAGGGTATGGAGGCTTCGATTTGTATCAAGTTAAAAAATTACCAAATGGAGAATGGAGCTTGGCTCTAAATTTAGGCGAAACGATCAACACTGCTTTTGATGAAGATGCTCCTTTTATTCACCCTGACGGGAAAACACTCTATTTTAGTTCTAAAGGGCATACAAATATGGGGGGCTATGACATCTTAAAATCGGAACTAGATAAAGGTTCTTGGACTAAACCTACTAACTTAGGATACCCTACCAATTCTACAAAGAATGATATTTTCTTTACGATTTCGGCAAATGAGAAACACGGTTATTATTCTTCAGATAAAGCAGGAGGTTTTGGAGGACAAGACATTTACTTGATTGATTATCTAGAAAAAAATCTACGTCAATCAGTAATTTCAGCTTCGGTTGGCTCGGAAGAAGGAATTGTTGCCTCAGAGATTAGTTTAATCAATACAGAAAGTGGCGATTTGGAAGGAGTTTATTTAACAAACTCAAGAACTGGTAAATTTATTTTTCTGGTAAACCCAAATGTAGAGTATGAATTAATAATTGAAGCTAAAGGGTATGAAGAGCATGTTGAAATTCTGAATTACACCAAAGAAGATTTGTTAAATAGACAAAAGCTTAATTTAAAATTGACAAAAAGTAGTTATGATGTTGAATAGAGTTCTTTGCTTTTTCCTATTTCTTTCGATTGGAGTGTTACAAGCTCAAGATACTCGTTTTTCTCAATTTTATGCTGCTCCTTTGCATACAAATCCGGGGTTTACAGGCGCAACAGTAGAACATCGGTTTTCAATGAATTACAGGCATCAGTGGCCAAATATACCAGGTGCATTTGATGCTTATCATGCTTCTTACGATTACAATGCTGCTCAAATTAATAGTGGTTTCGGACTTATCCTAAACAGAGAAGATGCAGGTTCGTTCGGATTAACAACAAACTCAATTGCAGTTTCTTATGCTTATCGTTTTCGCTTGAATAGAAAAACTTATTTATCCCCTGGATTAAAGTTGGGCTATGTTTCAAGAGGAATAGATTTTGGGAAATTAATTTTTAATGATCAGTTAGAAAGCAATAGTAATGCTACATTAGATCTAGATGCGTTCACCAATGAAAGAGTAAATTATGGAGATATTAGTACTGGCCTTCTATTGTATTCAGAAGATTATTGGGTAGGAGCTTCAGCAAACCACATTAATAGAGCCAATCAGAGCCTAGTTAACGAAGGAGTGGCGACTATTCCTATTCGATATACTTTTCAAGCAGGCTACAAATTCAAATTATCAGGACCAACGGTTAAAAGGCTAGCAGCAAAAGACGTTACAGCAGCAATGCATTATGAAATTCAAGACCGCTTTGACCAGCTAGATTTAGGAGCCTATTACAATCACGAACCTTTTGTATTTGGTTTTTGGTATAGAGGAATTCCTTTATTAAAGAGCTACGAAACAGGTTATGCGAATAATGATGCAATGATCATTTTGGTGGGGTATAGTGTTCCAGATAGAAACTTTCGAATTGGCTACAGTTATGATGTGACCATTTCAAGGTTGGCTACTAACTCAGGAGGAGCGCATGAAGTTTCTATTGTGTATGAAGTGGCAAGTAAAAGACAAAAAAGACGA
>JAESST010000476.1 GCA_016763995.1 Flavobacteriales bacterium
AGAAAAAACAGCTCAATCAGGAAGACCTTTATTAATTATTGCAGAAGATGTTGAAGGAGAAGCTTTAGCAACATTGGTAGTAAACAAAATCAGAGGGTCATTAAAAATTGCTGCTGTTAAAGCTCCAGGGTTTGGCGACAGAAGAAAGGCCATGTTAGAGGACATTGCGATCTTAACTGGTGGCACTTTAATTTCTGAAGAAAGAGGTTACAAATTAGAAAATGCTGATTTAGCTGACCTTGGTCAGTGTGAAAAAATCACTATCGACAAAGACAACACAATAATTGTTAACGGTGGTGGCAAAAAAGATGACATTCGAAATAGAGTAAACCAGATCAAAGCCCAGGTTGAAAATACAACTTCTGACTACGACAAAGAAAAATTACAAGAGCGTTTAGCTAAATTAGCTGGCGGTGTTGCTGTTCTTTATGTTGGTGCTGCTTCTGAAGTAGAAATGAAGGAGAAGAAAGACAGAGTTGATGATGCATTACATGCAACTAGAGCTGCTGTTGAAGAAGGAATTGTACCAGGTGGTGGAGTTGCTTTAATCAGAGCTCTTTCAACTTTAGATGGAAAAGAAGGCGAAAATGCAGACGAAACAACAGGTATTGAAATTGTTAGAAGAGCTGTTGAAGAACCGTTAAGACAAATTGTTGCAAACGCCGGAGGAGAAGGTTCTGTTATTGTTCAAAAAGTAAAAGAAGGAAAAGGGAACTTTGGATACAATGCAAGAACTGATGTTTTTGAAGACCTTATAAAGGCAGGAGTTATCGACCCAACTAAAGTATCAAGAGTTGCTTTAGAAAATGCTGCATCAATTGCAGGTATGTTACTTTCTACAGAATGTGTTATTTCTGACACTGAAGAAGAAAATGCTGCCGGAGGTGGAATGCCAGGAGGCGGTATGCCAGGAATGGGCGGTATGATGTAAATCATATCTCATCCTGAGAAAAGTTGATGATTATTTGATCAAAATAATACTGATATTGAATCCCTCCAAAACTAGTTTTGGAGGGATTTTTCTTTTCCATTTGTTTTAGTTTAATATCCATTTGTTTGTGAGTTTAATTGGGAGTTAGCATAAATAAACATGAAAACACCAAATTATATTCACGAAAAAAGCAGTGAAGGTACCCTCACTGCTTTTAACTAATTTTATTCTATAGATTTGTCACCCTATTTTAGGACGACTCAGTAATTGTTGAATCAAATTTTATTGTACTACAATTTTCTTTGAAAGGCTTTGTTCTTTGGAAGTTAAATTGAAGAAATAGATTCCTGCATCATACTCAGATAGGTCAAACTCTTCATTAAATTCTCCTTTAAACTTTCTCAACTTCTTTTCATAAATTCTTGCCCCTTTAGCGTCTGTTATACTCAGCTCAAAATTATCTGCCCGCTCAGAAGTAAATCTCATCTTAAAGTTACCATTGGTAGGGTTTGGAAATAAATCTAAATCTTTCACACTTGCATTGCCATCAAACACTTCATTGATCGACTTCGGCAAATTAGTTGAGCTAACTTCAGAATTCTTACGGACAAAAATCATGGTTTTCCCCTCTTCTAATTCATCTCCGCTTGCTTCTACTATAATTTCATGATCATGAAAACTATCACTTATTGAAGTAATTTTTATTTTCTTCCCATTTCCTCCATCTATCTCTTCTACCGTTACTTTAACATCATCACCTCCATGAATGGTCTCTCCATCCTTCACTGTAACCACTTTAACATGTTCCTCTATGGTAAAGTTGTTCCCATCCTTACTAATTGTTTCAATAATGACTCTTTTATCCATATCCCCTTCCCCAGTAACAATTACGCTCATTCCATTCTCCCCGTCAAGATTCAATTCAATGCCTTTCTCTTTGAGCATCTTCTCAACAGCCTTTTTATCTTTTAATGAATAGGTATCTTCTGTGCGAGTTACTTTACCATCAACAGAATTAACTACAATAACTTTCATTTCTCCATCTTTGTATTTCTTCTTTTTATTTTGTGCATTTACACCAAAAACAATTCCCCATAGAAGTAGACAAGTGAGTGTTGTTCTTTTTATATTCTTCATTTTTTTATGTTTTGATTACAACACAAATGTGCTTCTGATCCTTTCATAAGAAAGTTAAAGCACTCCCAAAAAGAGTTAAAAAAAAGTTAAAGTGCTTTCCCTTGACGTATTCTCCCCTTATTTTTGCACCAATGTCTAAAAAAGCTATTCAAAGCATTATATTTTTTATGTCTATTTCTTTAATAGGCCTAATTACTTTTCAAGCCTACTGGATTTCTCATACAGTACAGAGAGAAATAGAGAGTTTTGACAGAGACATGCAGCAGGTATTAAATACTGTTGCAGAAGAAGTTTTAAAGGAGGAAGCAAAGTTATTAGTTAGGAAAGCTAATGTTCAAACAAGATCTACTTTTATAAGAGGCAGCTTAGCTAATGACATTAGACTGATTATTAAGGATCCTACTGAAATTGACTTAGATCGATTTAATAATAGAACTGTTGTAGTCACTACTGATAATTGTAAAACAACAATTACCACGACTTCAACTACAAAAAGCACAAGTACTACTGTAATTACTGACGGAATTGTTGAACGTTACGAAAATCAAAAAGGTATTTTAAGTGAAGTTGTAGAAGACATCGCATTTCAATATGCCATAGATGATGCGAATCTAGCCGATCGTTTAGAAAATATCTCAGTAGACACCTTGATTCAATTGGCCTTAGAAAATTCAGGTTTTAAGTCAATAGAATATATTTACCTCCTAAGAGACACTGATTCTAACACCATAGTAAAGAAGGGAGGAAAACTTTCTACAGATTCCTCTCTAACGCATTACATCACTCCACTTTCTAACGATGGAGAATTAAACTTTGGCGTCCAAAAACAAACAACTTCTTGTTCTAAAATCATTGTGGTTAACCCTTGCACTTTCTTTCATTCTTACAGCTATTCTAATTGGCACTTTCATTTATACCATCAATTCTATTCTAAAGCAGAAAAGAATCTCCACCATGAAAGCAGATTTCATTAACAACATGACACACGAATTCAAAACTCCTGTTGCAACAATCTCGTTAGCCATCGATTCCATTTTACACAAAGAAATTATAAATAAACCTGATCAGATTGAAAAATTTGGATCAATCATAAAAAAGGAAAATCCTAGAATGAACAATCAAATAGAGCGCTTGTTAAACATCGCATTATTCGACAAAGAATCCTTTGAGTTAAATAGAGAAACAGTTAACGTCCATCAATTATTACTCGAATTAAAAGAGAATTTTGAGATAAACACAAACAATCAATCCGGAGATTTTGCCTTGTTTTTAAATGCTGAAAAAGCAATAATATTGGCAGACAAAATGCATTTCTATAATGTTCTTCGAAATATCATCGACAATGGAATCAAGTTTTCTAATGAGGCTTTTAGAATAAAAGTTACTACCTTGAACACTAACCAATCATTGATCATTAGAATTTCCGACCAAGGAATAGGCATGAATAAAGACACACAAAGTAAAATATTCACTCGATTCTATCGAAAAACAGAAGGAGACATTCATGCTACAAAAGGATTTGGACTTGGTTTAACTTATGTGAAAGAAGTCATTGAAAAAATGAGAGCAATGATAGCAGTTGAAAGTGAATTAAACAAAGGAACAACATTTACAATAACTATACCTTTAGATTAATGAGTCAAAACAAAACCAAGATCTTATTAGTAGAAGACGAGCCAAATTTTGGAACAGTACTCAAAAGCTATCTCCAACTTGCAAAATATGAGGTCGATTGGTGTATGAATGGAAAAGAAGCTTTCTCAAAATTTCAAGCTGAAGAATATCAGCTGTGTATTCTAGATGTAATGATGCCAGAAATGGATGGCTTTACTTTAGGAAAAGAATTAAAATCCATTCAACCCAATCTCCCTTTTATCTTTCTAACAGCAAAAAGTCTAAAAGAGGATATTTTAAAGGGATTCAAAATTGGAGCTCAAGATTACCTCACTAAACCTTTTGATTCGGATGTATTGCTGGAAAAAATAAAAGTTATTCTTCATCGTTTCGAAAATAACGCGACTCTAAAACCTCTTGATGATATTCTAGTCATTGGAAAATATACCTTCCAACCAAGGAATAGAAAACTAACATTTCATGAGAAAACCTTTAAACTCTCCCCAAAAGAAAATGAACTATTAATTGAATTATATAAATATTCTAATCAAGTTTTACCGAGAAAGCATGCATTAAAGAAAATTTGGGGAGACGATAATTACTTTACAGGAAGAAGCATGGATGTATATATCGCCAAGCTTAGAAAATATCTAAAATCTGACAAAAATGTAGAAATCGAAAATATACACGGCAATGGATTTCAACTAAGAATAAACACCAAAAACTCCTAATATACAAACATTTAAACTCAAAGCAACCTATTCAGGATAGAAATAACATTCGACTAAATCCCACACTCAATCAACTAATTTTTCCTTTTTTGAATGTTCATTCAAAAAAGGAAAACTAGTTGTGTATCATTCCCGTATTAAAACCTAGCGTTTGTTAAATTTACCCCCCAATGAGGATAAGAAGTGTTATCGTTTTCTGTTGTTTTTTTGTTTCCCTTTTTTTGTCGAAGAAAGCCAATGCCACACATATTATGGGTGGAGAGATTACATGGGAATGCTTAAACAGTGGCCAATACGTTTTTACCCTAAAGATTTATAGAGACTGTAATGGGGTAAGCTTTACATCAAACGGTCATCAATTAGAAACTCATAATTATCCTAATTTAGGTGCTATTGGAAGTATTCCAATGAACTTTTTTAGTGTAATAGACATAACTCCTTCTTGTGAGGGTAGTCCATGTTCCACTCTATCTCAATCCGATCCTGATATTCAAGGAGCAATCGAAGAATATATATTAAAAAGTAATCCTATTACGCTAAATGGTGTCCCTGGTGTTAATGGATGGATTTTTACATGGACTTATGGTGATCGAAACGCAGCGATTGACAATATGATAAATGCGCAGAATTATGGGATAACCTTAAGGGCCAAGATGTTTAACTATAATGGCCGAAATGCTAACGCTTGTTTTGACTCTTCTCCTGATTTCTACCAAAAACCCTCAACTATTATTTGCGCTGGAGAAAAGTTTGTTTACAATCATAGTGCTTTTGATAATGAATTAGATTCTCTAGCTTATTCTTGGGCAAGGCCACTTGACGGTCAATATTGTAACCCTCCTCCTTGTTCTATTGGAGGTTTATTTCAAGAAGGAGCTACACCAACTCATGTTCCTTTTGACTTAGCCAATAATTTTTCTTTTAATAACCCTTACCCTGATGTCAATTTAGATGCAAGAAACGTTCCTGCCGTATTAAATCCTAATACGGGAGAAATAACATTTACCTCATATAATGCAGGAGAATTTGTTTCTATTATAAAAGTTGAAGCATTTAAATGTGGAATTAAAGTAGCAGAAGTTTATCGGGAGCTTCAGACTGTCATTACTAGTGGTTGTGCTTCCAATGAACCTCCAGACATCCCGCCCCCTTTTGCCAATGGCACTTTTAGGGATACTGTAAAAGTAGGAGATGTCTTTAGCTTCGACATTAACGTTTTTGATACGTTAAGAATGGACAATCCAAAAACAGACTCCATTTTCTTTTATGCAAGTGGGCTACAATTTGGAACAAATTTTACAAGTACAACAACAGGCTGTTTAAACCCACCTTGCGCAACCCTAACTAGAGCATTGCCAGATACAGCTGTGGGTAATTACACCACTCATTTTAATTGGCAAACTACTTGTGATCATTTAGCCGACAACACGCCAACTTGTATCAATTCTCAAAATACCTATATTTTTGTTTTAAGAGCCTTTGATGATTTCTGCCCAGCAGCAGGACAAACAATTGCATCTATTTCTCTTACTATTTTAGCAAAAGAAAGGGTTATTCACCCCGATATTCATTGCGCCGATGTTCAATCGAATGGAAATGTTATTATTGATTGGAATCAATCTCCAGACCCAGATTTAAGCTTTAAACAATGGAAAATATATAGATCAACCAATAGAAACGCCCCCTATACTCTTATCGATAGTATTTCAAATTATAACACCACTACATATATTGATATTAATGCAGGAGCTAACAGTCAAAGTGTTCACTACATTGTAAGAGCAGAATCAGGTTGTAATTCAGACTGGCTTTTCATGAATACGGATACCATATCAAGTATGTATATCAATCCAACTTTTAATAATGACTGTATAACAGTAGATTGGAATACATTAGACTCTCCTCTTCCTAATGGAAGTGGAGCTCTTTATGATGTATATCGAGAATATCCAATTGGTAGTGGTTTCTCATTATACAAAACAATTGCTGCTAATTCTTTTTGTGATACCTTTCGTATCTGCGCAGATACCGTAACCTATATAATATTTCTAAGCAATATGGGTAATGGTTGTATAGGATCTTCTTCTAATATAAAAGGCGTCAGATTCCAAAACCCTATTCTTAATGCTTCCTCTTCTTCGCTAACTAATGTTTCCTGTAATGGATTAAACGATGCTATTGCTTTTGTCTCGCCTACAGGAGGAACAACGCCTTATACTTTCTTATGGAGCAACAATCAAACAAGCGATACAGCTAGAAGCCTTATCGCTAACACATTTACAGTTACCATTACAGACAATCAGGGGTGTACAACTACAAGCTCAGTAAACATTACTGAACCGACAACTTTAA
>JAESST010000477.1 GCA_016763995.1 Flavobacteriales bacterium
AGTCTGCTGTTCCTGGAAAGAGAGAGCAGCAGAGGCAAAGCCAAGACCACAAAGAAGAAGAAGAAGGAGATAAGGCAGAGGTAGACGATGGAAGGAAGCGATAATGAGGATAAGAAGAAGCCAAGTAGAAGAAGCGAGGCCAAGAGTAGGATCAGACTTGTAGAGAGGCGAGGGGAACAAAGAAGGTGAAGCGTGAGTATAAGAAGGAGCAGAGAGGATTAGGTATGGAAGGAATAGTGTAGAGTATAGAACATGAGGATAGGAAAGAGGATATAAGTAAGAGCGAGGGATAGGTAAGAGTGTTAAAGAAGAAGAGGGATGAAGGTAAGAGATAGAAGGAGAGGATAGAGAGACAACTAGGCAAAGCGAAGAGAGGAATCAAGGCGGGAACGAGGAAGAGTAGCACGAGACAGAACACCAAGAGAAAGAACACAGAGAGCACAGACAGAGAGTGAAGCAGAAGGAAGAGATAGAGTGAGGAATAGAGCAAGAAGAGTAGAGAGATAGATAAGCTTAGCATACTCGGAGAAGGACCAGAGAAGGAAGAGGGAAGAAGGATATTCAGAGAAGAGACCAGCTATGAGTTCAGACTCAGCCTCAATGATGTCAAAAGGAGTACGGGAAGAGTCAAGAGCAGCACCAAGCAGAACAAGAGGAAGAAGGATAAGAGGGAAGGTGTGAGGAGCGAGGATGGAGAAGCTATGAGTCAATAGAGGGAGATGAAGGAGAGACAAGGAAAGAGATACTTCAGCAGAGATGAGAAGAGCAAAGGCACGGGCAGCAGATAGAGCAGAGAAACGAGAAGGAGAGAGAAGACCAGACAAGATGAAAGGAAGCTCAGCAAGAATAGGAAGAGAGAAGAGAACAAGGATAAGGTCAGAAGAAGTAAGGAAGGAAGAAGAGAGTGATAGCTAAGGGAAGGAAGAAAGAAGAAGGAGAGAAGAGACAAAGGCAATGAAAGGGAAGAGTGAAGCAGAGTTACCAGAGAGACCTTGACTAGAGCCAGCAGGAAGAGATGAGCCGTAAGAGATGGAGGAAGACATGAGCTTGAGACCATCAGCAAGAGGCATAAGAAGACCAAGGAAAGCAATAGTAAGAGGACCCTGGCGACGCTGAACAGCAGAGAGGAGCTTACGTTCAAGGAGAACAGACTAGCCAATAAGGAGAACAAAGGGAAGAGAGGAGATGGATGAAGAGAGTAAAGGAGAGATGATTCAGGAAGGATGAGTGAGACAGCAAGAAGGAAGAGTCAGAGTGAGATAGCAGTAACTAGAAGAGCAATGGAAGAAGAGAGTGTAGGAGAAGAAGACACAGAGGATGAAGGAAGAAGAGGCAATAGAGAATCAAAGGAGACAGCCTGATAGAGGAAAGAAGCAAGGAAGAGGAACATAATGAGGAGAAGACCAGCAGCAGATAGAGAAGATGTGAGTGATACAGCAGCAGGCCAGCGAAGAGAGAGGATGAAGATGGAAGTAAGGAGACAGGAGAGAACAAAGGAACCAATGAAGAGAGAACCAGAGGCAGCAGACAGTACAAAGGCAAAGAGAGAAGCAGGTAAGAGTAAAGCGAGAGGAGATGAAGGTAAGAGAAGCAAAGGTAGCAAGGAAGAGATAAGAAGAGTAGGGAGTATTAAGAGAAGGTGACAGTGAAAGGAGGAAGAAAGGCAACAAGGCAAGAGTGACAAGGGAGAGAAGAAGAGGCGAGAGTAGACCAAGAGAAGAACCAAGGGAGGAAGAAGCAGAGCCAGAGAAGATAGAGCGTGAGAGTAGAGAGATGAGAGCAAAGGCCTTGAGTGTAGCAGCTATAAGGAAGAGCATAGCAAAGGAGAGAGATGATGATGTAAGAGAGGAGAGTAGTGAAGCTTCGCCAATGAAACCAAAGGACAGAGGGAAGTTAGCAGCAAGAAGGAAAGAAAGCAAGAAGGCAAGAAACAGAGTGGGAGAAGACAGATGAAGCAGTAAGAGGGACTTAGAACCAGAGCGTATAGTATGCAGAGAGGCGAGAGAGAAGAGAAGAGATGAAGAGAGTGAATGCTGGAGAGTGAAGATGAGAGAACAGGAGAGAATATCAAGAGAAGGAAGAGACAAAGGAAGACATAGCTGGTTGGCATGGAGAGTAGTGGATAGAGCAATGAGACGCTTGAAGTCAGTTTCATGGAAGAGCTGGAGAGCAGAGAGGCATAGACCCAGAGCAAAGAGAGTAGAGAGAAGGAATAAGGGAGCAGACAGTGATGAGGATAGAGATAGAATAAAGCCAAGAAGACCAACCTTAACGTACAGAGCAGATAGAAGAATAGACCCGGAAGAAGAAGCCTGAGAGTGAACTTCAAGGAGCCAGCTGTGGAGAGGATAGGCAGACATCTTACCAAGCATAGAAAGGAGGAAGAATAGGGATGAAGAAGTAGCAGCAAAGAGGAGTAGAGATATAGCAGAGAAGGATGAGATAGAAGCAAGAAGAGTCCAGGATAGAGATAGACGCCAAGACAGAGGAGAGAACTGAAGAGAACAGAGTAAGAGCAGAGGAAGTAGAAGAGACTCGAATAGAAGGAGGAACAGAGCAGATGAGGAAGAAGAGAGCAATGAGGATGAGATGAGGTCAATAGTTAGGAAGAGGAATGCAGGGCTGGATCATGAAGAAGGGAAACCGAGAGGGAACATAGCGAAGGAGAACAACAAGGATAGAGTGAAGATAAGAGCTAGCAATGAGAGAGGATCAAGGGAATAAGATGAACAGGAGAGAGCAGATAGAGTGGCAAGAGAGAGGATTAGAGCAATGACAGAGGAAGACAGAGGAAGGCGAAGGTAATGAAGAGGAGAGCAAAGGAAGAGATAGAAGAAAGAAGAATGTAGCAGTCAGGGAAGTCCTGGATACGGCGAGGCATACCCTGAGCTCCGGAGATATGCATAGGGAAGAAGAGGAGATTAGTGGACAGGACAATGAGAAGAACAAAGGAAGAAGAGATAGAGTCGTTAGCACCAGAAGACAAGGGAAGATAAGTAGAGGAGCCAAGAGAAGTACCAGCAAAAGCACCAAAGACAGCAGCAAGAGAGAGGACATAGTGGAAGTGGGCAATGACATAGTAAGTATCGTGAACAGCCATATCAATAGCAGCAGAGGAGAGGATGATACCAGTGAGACCACCAGCAGTGAACATAGAGATAAAGGACTAAGCGTAGAGAGCAGTAGTAGAGGCAGTAGCGGGAGCACCATAGAGAGTAGAAGCCTAAGAGAAGATCTTAACAGCAGTAGGAAGGGCAATAGCAGCAGTGGCAGTGGAGAAGAAGATACGAGAGTCAAGGGACATAGAGACAGTGAACATGTGATGAGACTAAACAATAAAGCCAATAGTGGAGATAGAGAGCATAGCAGCAACCATAGCAGAAGGAGAGAAGACAGAGAC
>JAESST010000478.1 GCA_016763995.1 Flavobacteriales bacterium
GCATTAGATTTTGATGGAACTAATGATTATGTTGCTTTAGGTAACCCTGCACAACTTCAAATAACAGGGGATATGACTATTGAAATGTGGGTAAAACCGGATAATTTTTCTGCTAGAAGGAATCCATATGCAAAGGCATATGGAGGAGAAGGGACAATTACACAAGAAGTGAGTGGAACCTTAAGTTATTATTATGGAACTGCTGGATCAAATACTACTCCATATCAAGGATTCGGGAGTTCTACTCCTTTAACTTTAAATGAATGGAATCACATTGCTATTGTAAGAGATTTAACAAATATGAGGCTCTATTGGTACATTAATGGGGTATTAACATCTCAAACCAATGCAAATTATGCAACAGCAACATCGGGAGGAAATTCTGTATTTATCGGTAGCGGGTATGTTTCGAACTATGATGGACAGATTGATGAACTTAGGGTATGGAATACAGTGAGAACTCAAGCAGAAATAAGGAGCAAAATGTGTAGTAAACTTTCAGGACTTGAAACAGGATTGGCAGCATATTATCGTTTCGATACAGGATCAGGGAGCACTTTAGTAGATGTTAGTAGCAATGGTCTTGATGGACTATTAACAAACAGCCCCAACTGGGTTACTTCGAGCGCTTCTATAGGAGATAATAGTGTTTATTTATATACTACGAATTGGACAGGTCAATCGTTGACCCAGTCACATTGCGGTGGTGAAAGTTTAACTGTTGATAATATGAGTGGGAGTCCTGATGGAGTTCATATTTATTATGTTGATAGAGCTCCATTAGCTATAGGAGGGATTACAGGGCTTGGCGGAAATGATCGATACTTTGGGGTTTTAAAGATAAATGCAGCAGCTGCGACCTACACAGCAAGCTATGATTATGCAAGTAATCCATATATTGGTGGAAACGAACCAACATTAGAGTTATTTAAGCGGACGAATAATAGTTCTACACTATGGGTAAATTCAGTGGCGGTACTTAATACTTCGACAAAAACCTTAGTTACAACCGCTCAGGGAACCGAATTCATTTTAGGATCATCTTCCGGAATAATAAGCCTTCCAATTGAGTTAATCAGTTTTGAAGCACAAATGCAAAACAATAAGGTAGAGCTAAAGTGGCTTACCCAATCAGAAACGAATAATGATTATTTTACTATAGAAAGGAGCTTAACGCTTGAAGACTGGAATGAAGTGTTAAAAATGGACGGTGCTGGAAATAGCTATCGAAGATTAGAATATTATGGCATAGATGATAAGCCTTTGAGGGGAGTGTCCTACTATCGGTTAAAACAGACTGATTATGATGGACAATTCTCTTACTCAGAAATTGTTGCTGTTAAATTTAAAGGAGAAGCAATTTTTAAGGAGGATCTATTCATTTTTCCAAACCCAATTTCAGCGGGAGAAAACCTACAGATGGAAATAGAAGGAGATATTGGCTCCAAAGTACTGGTAATACTAAGAAGTATAGATGGTAGGGAAGTTTATTCTGAAGAAGTTGATTGTGCTGAAAGTAATGAAACATCGAAGAGAACTGTTAAGATAAGAATTCCTGCCAATGCCATGATTGGTATTTATTTAGTGACTGTGTCTGTTCAAAATAAAATACGTACTCAAAAAATATTAATAAATGAGCTGCGTTAATTACTTAGTAATTGTGGATGGCGAAGTAATTAAGTAGGGGGGGCTTGCAAAAAAAAGCTCTATTCCTTCTATCTCATTATGGGAGTAATAGAGGTCCCAACTGAATCATCCATGTCCAGAACCCTAATAGACTCCCTATAATTCCACTTGCTATTAATAAGGTTCGATCTTTCTTCTTTACTAAGAAAAAGAAGGTATGAAAGCAGATCGTTAATCCGATTAGACCGTATAGAATGGAGAAAAAGCCTTGATGTAACTCTAAATAACTACTTATTCTAGTCTCGTCTCCACCAAAGTAAATGCCATCTCCAGAGAAGACACCCATTGAAAACCTGTTTAGTAGATTGAAAACTTGACGTAACCAAAATAAAGCTAAGAAGAGCCATAAATAATCTAGGGTAGAAAAGCTCACTTTTCTATATGTAGACTTTCTTAGCATAAAATAGCCAAAAGTTCCCGTTAACATAGTTTGTATTGACCCTCCACCAGAAATTAGTAGTGCATGAAGTTCGCTCTTTTCTTCACCAATTATGTTCATAGAAGCGAAATGTAACTCCCACTGATACCCCAAAATTGTAGCAAAAAAGATGTGGCCATATTCATGACTTATGGTTCCAACAGCAGTAAATAAGATGAAGAGTAGAGTGAATAAGAGAAGATTCGGAAGAGTGTTTGTAATTGAAGATGGGTTCAATTACTTCAAACGGCTTGCTTTTTCTCAACAGGAATTTTATCTAGGATAATTCTCACCTGTTTACTTATGTTTTCAAAAGTTGCTTTGTAATTCTCTTTAATTGGCTCTGCTGAAGGGAAATCTTCTCTTAAATGGTCTACTTGTTTTCCATTTTTCCAGAAGCGGTAACAAACATGAGGGCCTGTTGCTAATCCTGTACTTCCTACATATCCAATAATGTCTCCTTGTTTTACAAATTGTCCAACTTTGGCATTCCTTCGATTCATGTGCAAGTATTGTGTGCTGTACGCACTGTTGTGCTTGACTTTAACGTATTTACCATTTCCACGAGTGTAACCAGATTTGGTAATTACACCATCTCCAGTGGCCATAATTGGCGTGCCTCTCGGTGCAGCATAATCAGTCCCTAAATGTGCTTTCCAACGCTTTTGAACAGGGTGAAAACGTCTCATGGTAAAACGAGAACTTAATCGACTAAATTTTAATGGAGACTTCAAGAAAGCTTTTCTTAAACTATTTGCTTCTTCATCGTAATATTCTCCACGACCGGTACTGTCTCCGTCGAAATAAAAAGCATAATAAGAACGATCGAAGTGATTAAACTCAGTTGCCTTAATTGTTCCAATTCCAATGGATTCTCCATCCACAAACCTTTCTTCGTAAATAACTCTAAACCAATCGCCTTTTTGAATGCGGTAAAAGTCAATAGACCATGCAAAAATATCAGATAGTTTAACAGCTAAGTATGGACTTACATCAGCCTGCTGGAGAGTTAAATAAAGAGAGGAATTGATGATTCCCCCGACTTCCTTTTGCTGAATGGTAATTTCTTTTCGTTTCTTTTTTATAGTGATAGAATCTCTTAAATCATAAACAATGTATTCTACAGCATTGGGCTGGTAAATAAAATATTGAGCCTGTTGTGAACTATCTTTTGAGAGCAGCAAGGTATAGTTTTTTCCAACTGCAATTTTTCGAACATCAAATATATCTTTCGACCTTTTTGCCAGCTTATCTATCGTAACATAATTGATGTTGTGTGGCAATAAGATATTAGCTAAAAATTCGTTCTTTTTTATTTTAGATTGCACCACTTCTAAGGAATCTATTTCTATGTCAAACAATAGAGTAGGAGCAGGAATGGTGTCAGTGAGCTGAACAGTAATTTTTTCTTCCTTCGGTTTTTGCTCGCAGGCTTGCAAGCTAAAAAGCATCAGGAAAATAGAAAGTAAATGAAAAGCTAGTTTATGAGATGAGTTTCGATTTTTCACAGATTATTTCTTTAAAAAAAATACATTTTCCTCAACCCAAGCTTTTCCCCAGTTGTTGAGCTCTTCCTCATTCCAAAACTCTGGGTAAAAAATCCTTTTTTGGAAACGAGGAGGGAGATATTTCTGCCAATTTGTTCCGCCCGTTGCAGCAATGTCTTCAGGATCTTTTTGTAAATATTTGGCAGCCGATTTGTAATGCATCAGCGGCCAATTTATATTCACATTCACATCAATAAATCGAAGTTGATTAATCAAGTCTTGGTCTTCTTTGTCTTCATCGTTCAACTCATTATATAAGGCCAATAAGTTTTTATCAATATATTTTACTGCAAGTTCTTTGAATAGCTTAGAATATTTTTTCTCGAACTGCTTAAGCGTTAATGTTTTTTCGCCAGTAGCTAATTCTGTCGCTCCTTTCTTCCAGTAGATGTTTTCATACATCTTCTCTATGTTTTTGACGCTCGTTTTTTTGCCTTCGTACTCTGCGCGATAATCTTTATCGACTAAATTTTTAAAGTCAGTTGCACAGATTTCAATCATGCGATATTGTCCAGATTGAAATCCACTGGCAGGTAGAAGAGCCATTCTAAACTGTAGAAATTGTTCTCTCTCCATTCCGTTTACCATAATTTCAAATGAGGCGGTAAGAGCTTTGAAGTAATTGTTAATTCTTTGGATCCTCTCTTTTAGAAATTTTCCAGTTAAATCTTTTTTGTAGCCTAGCTGTTTCATCTCATGCAATGACAGCTTGAAATACAACTCCGTAATTTGATGATACATGATGAAGATTTCCTCATCGGGAATTGCCGTTTTAGGGTTCTGAAGGCTTAGTAATGTATCTAAATGGATATAATCCCAATACGTTAAGTAGTCGGAATAGATTAGACCATCAAGGTAGGCACCGAGGTCTTGTCCCATAGAAGAGTATTTCTCTTTGAGTTGTAAGACTTTATCGATAATATCTTGTGATAGTTGTTCTTGCCCTGCTGCTTCCATAAAAAAATTTTTACAAAAATACGATCTCTAATAAAGTGATTAAAGCGATCAATCGGATAGTTATTTACATTAAAAGCTTAAAAAGAGATTTAAAATTTATCTTGTTTTAACTCAAGGTAAAATGAACAAATGAGTTTGTCCCTTTTTCAAAAGAGGCAAGCTCTTGCGCATTAACCTGACTAACGAAGAAGAAGATTTTCATCTTTATACCACTATATTCACAATTCTCTTCGGCACCACAATCATCTTCTTCGGTGTTTTGCCATCTAACCATTTAGTTGTATCCGCATTTGCTAAAACAGCAGTTTCAATTTCATCTTTCGATAAATCAGTTGAAAGTTCTAACATGAACCTCATTTTTCCATTGAATGAAACAGGGTACTTATGTGATGATTCTACCAAATGAGCAGCTACAAATTTTGGAAAATCAGCAGTTGAAATAGAGCTTGTATGACCCAGCTTTCTCCATAGCTCTTCAGCAATGTGAGGAGCATAAGGTTCAATAAGAATACAAAGAGATTCTAAAATTTCTCTTTTGTTGCATTTTAAGTCGTTGAGTTCATTGGTGCAAATCATAAAAGCACTAACGCCTGTATTAAACGAAAAACGTTCAATGTCTTCGGTAATCTTTTTAATGGTTTTGTGCAATGTCTTTAGTTCGGCAGCTGTTGCTTTTTCTTCGGAAACAACAAAATTGTCATCTTTATGAAACAAGCGCCAAAACTTTTTCAAGAAACGATGAACTCCTTCAATGCCATCCATATCCCAAGGTTTGGCCTGCTCTAGTGGGCCTAAGAACATTTCATATAAACGTAAGGTGTCAGCTCCGTAGCGTTCCACAATGTGGTCAGGGTTGACAACATTGAATTTTGATTTCGACATTTTTTCTACTTCAGAACCACAAAGGTATTTGCCTTCATCTAATACAAAGTGTGCTGCACTTTCTCTGTTGTTATTCGCAGTTTTGAATTTCTCTGTATCTAATTCAACTCCTTCAACTATAGAAATATCAACATTAACTGCTGCTATTTTATGTGATAGCTCAGCTTCTTTCCATTGAAGATTTTCGCTAGTATAAACAGTCCTTTTCGCCTCTTCAACTGTCTTTTTTATTTCAATTAGGTCATCCTGAGTAGATTCATCTTTTATAAATCGCTCAGAAATGTTTTTAGAAAAATAGATAGAGTGTTGTTTTTGAACTTCTTTTTTGTTTTTATCCTCCCAAGTAGTTGTTAAGATAGAGCGATAAACAAAACGACTATTTCCTAAAATCATTCCCTGATTGATTAGTTTTTGGAAAGGTTCATCAATTTTTAAAAGACCTTTGTCTTTTAAAAATTTGGTCCAAAAACGGGAATACAACAAGTGACCGGTTGCATGTTCAGCTCCACCAAAATACAGGTCCACATTTTTCCAATAGTCCAGGCTTTCATTAGTCGCAAAACCTTCAGTTCTGCTTTTGTCCATATAACGAAATAAGTACCAAGAACTTCCTGACCAACCGGGCATTGTAGAAGCTTCTAATGGATGTCCATTATAAGTCCAATCTTCAGCTCTTGCTAGTGGAGGCTCTCCATCTTCTGTTGGCAAATATTTATCTACTTCGGGTAAGTTTAATGGTAAATCATTTTCCGGAACAACTTTAGCAATACCATCCTCATAGTATACAGGAATAGGTTCTCCCCAGTATCGCTGTCTACTAAAAACAGCATCTCTTAATCTGAAATTAGTTTTGCCTTCCCCAATTCCTTTTTCTTCAATGGCTTGAATAGCTTTCCAAATGGCATCTTTAACTTTTAAACCATCTAAGAATTCCGAATTACAAATGATTCCTTTTTTATTGTCATCTGCGCCTTCTTCTATATTTTGACCTTCGATTACCGCAGGAATTTCTAAGTTAAAATGTTTAGCAAAATCCCAATCTCTTTGATCTCCAGAAGGAACTGACATAACTGCGCCTGTTCCATAACCTGCTAATACGTAGTCGCCAATCCA
>JAESST010000038.1 GCA_016763995.1 Flavobacteriales bacterium
TCATAACTAAAGAAGCAGTGTCACTATACGACCCTAACTTTAGACCATCATTTCCAATAGCTTTAATTCGATAGCTATATAAAATGCTACAATATACATTCGTATCAATAAAAGACAAAATATCAGAATTGATATTTGCGATTAACTGTGGAACATTCGTCAACCCATCGACTCTAGAAACCTCGTAATTAGTTACATTACATCCTTTATAAGCGTTCCAAACAATTTTAATTTCCCTTTGACTGACTTTTTCTAATGAAACATTAATCGTACAGTGCTGAATAACATCATTCAGTACTAAAGAATTCCCACATTTGTCAAATACCAATATTTTGTAGCAATACGTATTCGTTAATGTATTTAATAAAGAGTCTGTATAATTAGCGTCATCCATATGAAAAAAGCTTCTAATTTCTTCATAATTAGAAGCTTTTTCTCGCTTTCTATACAACGCATAATGATCAAATTTTGAATCTAAACAAGCCTTCCATTCAATCCATACTTTTGAGTCATCAACAACAGATACTCTATTAATGTTACTTTGAAGTGGAATAGAATCAAAAATTGTAATAAAAGAAGCTTTTCTAACAGTATCACTACAACCATTAGATGCATTTATTACTAAACTAATGTCATATATTCCTGTCTTAAACTTCATAGCAATAGAAGCTGAATTACCTAAAATTTTATTATCCATCTCCCAAGAATATTTTACATCATCCAAATTTCCAACAGTTGCTTTTAAACGGATCACGCTTGATTCGCAAGACTCATTTAAGTTAGATGTAAAGTCTGCACTTGGTGTAGGTTTTATAATAATTTTTGTAGAATCTATCGCAGGGCATAATCCCCCCAATTTATAATAAATTTGGTGAATCCCTGGATCAACTAGCTCAGGGCAGAAGTGATTTGACGTGTCTGAAACACCATTCCCGATCCATGTTCCGCCTAAAGTAATGGATTGTAACTTAACACTTGTTTCATTTTCGCAGATTGGATCTATTTTTAAAATTGTAGCATCAGGCGTAGCAATTGCAGAAACACTGTCTATACTAATTGAGTCTTTACAACCAATACTATTTACAACTTGTAATTTAATGTTAAAGTACCCTTCCTTCACATAGGTATGGGTAACATTAGTATCTTGAAGAAGCATTCCATTTCCCATATCCCAAATTGAGCTTGATACATTTAAACTGTTATTTTTTAGCGAAATAGAAAACGGTAGACAACCTGAGGTATCACTTATGCTAAAATTAGCGACAGGCTTGTTTTCCATGACAATAGGTATTGGTGACGTAAAGAACCCAGTACAACCATTGGTGTCAGTGGTAATCAGTGTTACTGAGTAGCTTCCTTCTTCCAAATAAGTATGTAAAGGGTGTTGTAAAGTCGAAGTATTACCATCTCCAAAAGTCCAATTCCACAGAGAACTATTTGCATAGGAGTCAGTAAACTGAATTGCAACTGGACCGCAAGAGGTTGAATCAGAAAAAGAAAAATGAGTAATAGGTCCCGGTACTAATATGTGATTTAACTTAACAATCGTATCTGAACAGCCTTGGAAATTAGATACTATTAAAGTAATGTCGTAATTCCCAGGGTTATCATAAATATGAAGAGGGTTCTCTACACTTGAAGAAGCCCCATCTCCAAATTCCCAAAACCATGCTATAGCGTCTGTACTTTCATTTGAGAAATTCACAACCATTGGAGTACAAGAGCTGCTAAAAAAGCTCCTAAATTTTGCTTTAATAGAATAAATGTGGATATTATTAAAAGTAGCAGTGTCTAAGCAACTGTTTAAGTTATATGAGATCAACGTTACTGTATACACGCCTGTTGTAAGATATTCATGCGAAGGGTTTACCGCAGTTGAAGTGTCTCCATCTCCAAAGTTCCATCTATAGTGAGTCGCATTTTTCGAAAGGTTTGAAAACTGAATAGTTGTTGGGGTACATCCAACACTACTGGAAGGCCGAAATTTTGCTTGAAGCAGTTTAGGAAGAACAGGTATCTCTAATGAATCAATGCATTTATTCTGAGATTTTACATGTAAAGCTAATATTGAATTTCTATCTTGAACAGAGAAAGTAGCATGTTGAGTAGTTGATATTTTACTTCCATTTACTTTCCAAGTCCATAATATCGATTGATTGGATGTATCTGCTACATCAAATTGAACAGGAAAACAATAGTTACTTTGTTGAATGACTATGGCGGCAGTTGCACCTTTCACTTTTATTGAATCTAACATTGAATAAGAGTGAGAACAGCCGTTTTCTAATACCGTTAAGCTTACATCGTATTTTCCCATTTGACTAAATGAAAAATGGGGAAAAACTAATAAACTACTGTCTTGATCTCCAAATTTCCAAGAATAAGTATCTGCATTTAAGTTAATAGGATAAAAAGAAATTTCTGAACCTTTACAAATAACACTATCTGAACTAGTAAATTTCGCATGAATACCTTTTACCAAGATAGAATCTACAAAAACGGTAGTACTACATCCATTGTTTTTTAATTGCGTGACATAAACAGCATATTTCCCGGCAGTTTTATAAATATGAGAAACAATAGTTGAGTTTATAAATGAACCATCGCCAAAATCCCACAAATATGAAAAACTGGTATCATTTGGTTGAAAAAAAATAGTATCATCTAGACAGGCCTCATTGCTGCTAGCTGTTGCACTAATGTATTGTTTAGGGAAATTTAGAATATTTATAGAAGAAGAAAGACAACCAACACTATCAAGTCCGGTTAGTTTTACAGGATAGTTATCATGCGAATGAGGGAAAGTATATTTTGGAGAGCTTACAGTGGAAGTGTCATTGAAAAACTCCCATACATATCTTTTTGCTCTATTTGATTGATTGTTAAATTGAACCCTTACACTGTCGCATAATTCAGTTGAGGAAACAGAGAAGTTTACTTCAGGCCCGTTTACAGTAACCATATCTACCCAAATAGTTGTGTCACTACCTGAAGGCGTTTGAGCAATTAATGTAACTGTATATGTACCTGGTATCCTGTACAAATGATTTGGATTTTCAAGAGTAGAAAAAGTTCCATCTCCAAA
>JAESST010000479.1 GCA_016763995.1 Flavobacteriales bacterium
ATCAACTGATTCTAGCAGTGAAAGCGAGGAAGAATCAGTTCAAATTGTCCTTATTTGTTTGCTGAAATAAATTTCGCTTACAGAAAACAAAAAAGCTACACTTTTCAGTGTAGCTTTTTTGTTTCATTCGTGAGCTCGTAAGGATTGCCTTAGGCGATTCCGAAAACTCCGCTTTGAGAATCAAAAACAATTACTTCGCTTAACTCCAAAAAAAAGCGAGTTTCATTTTGAAACTCGCTTGCAATTGAATCTTTTGATTCTTTCGTGACCTCGTAGGGATTCGAACCCCAAATCTCCTCGGCCGTAACGAGGTGCAGTATCCAGTTATGCTACGAGGCCATTACTTTTGCAAAAGTAGAAATTTAGAAAAGATTAGCACTCTTTAATCTCTTTTATTTTACTATTGATTTGTACAATTTTTCATACATGGGCAATACGTTTAGAATATCAAACTTCTTTGCTTGATTAAACGCCTGTAACTTAAATTGATTTAATTTTTCTTCGTCACCAAGTAAGTTAATCGCATTTTTTGCCATCTCATTTACATCACCAACATCGCTTAAGTAACCCGAAAAGCCGTGTTCGTTAACTTCAGGAATTCCTCCTGTATTAGATGAAATTACAGGAACCCCTACAGCCATTGCTTCCAATGCTGCTAGTCCAAAGCTTTCAAATTCTGATGGCAATAAAAACAAGTCCGCAATGCTTAGTATTCGTTCCGTATCCTTTACTTTTCCCAGCACTTTTAAATCATCAGAAAGGCCCTTTTCTCTACAATAAACCTCAGCTTCATGCCTTTCAGGCCCATCTCCAATTAAAAGTAATTTACAAGGCATTTCTTTTCTCACTTGAGCGAAAATCTTCACTACATCCTTTACCCGTTTTACTTTCCTAAAATTAGAAACATGCGCGAGTATTTTTTCTCCATTTGGAGCAATACTATTCTTTAACTCTTCATCAGTATCCGGATGCTCACAACCTTCTATGCAGATAAAGTTTGGTATAACATTAATGGCTGTTTTAATTTTAAAGTACTCTAACGTTTCTTGCTTTAAACTTTCTGACACAGCAGTTACCGCATTACTTTGGTTGATAGCAAAGGTAATTACTGGCTCAAAAGATTTGTCTTTCCCAACAAGTGTGATATCAGTCCCGTGCAGGGTAGTAATAAAAGGAATATCAATCCCCTCCGATTTTAAAATTTGTTGTGCCATATAGGCCGCCGAAGCGTGTGGAATTGCATAATGCACATGCAATAAGTCCAACTTTTCATACTTCACTACATCCACCAATTTACTCGCTAGAACTAGCTCATAAGGTTGATAATCAAAGAGTGGATAATTAGAAACATTTACCTCATGATAGCTAATGTTTTCCAAGAAACTACCCAATCTCACTGGTTGTTGGTATGAGATAAAATGAATACAATGACCTTTTGCTGCCAAAGCCTTCCCTAATTCCGTTGCTACTACTCCACTACCTCCAAAGGTGGGATAACAAACTATTCCAATATTCATGTCAGCTAATTTAATTTTGCTTGCGAATTTCGGATTTTAGAACTGTTTATTGCCTCATAAATTTTCTCTTGAATACGTGTTCGTATATTCAAAGACAATAATTTTTTATTCTCCGCAGAAGGGTAAATTCGATTGGAAAGAAAAACATACACGACATCTTCTTCCGGGTCTGCCCAAGCTAAAGTACCTGTGAACCCTGAATGACCAAAACTTTTCATTGAAATACATTCACAACTTGGCCCAGGGTTGCCATGAAACTGAGGTTTATCAAAACCTGCTCCTCTTCTGTTTTCATCTTTATTAATGGGTATAGAATCTTCACAAAACTGACAATTGGCATATTCTGCTACTTTACCGGAGACTAGATATCGTTCATTTGCAAATACTCCATCATCCAAATACATTTGCATCAGCTTACCCAAATCATTTGCCGTTGAAAATAGCCCCGCATGTCCGCCAACTCCGCCTAACATAGCGGCACCAGGATCATGCACATCTCCGTGAATTAGCTGCTTTCTAAAATACTTATCTTTTTCAGTTGGAATAATTTGATCCAAGCCAAACTTATCTCTAGGAATAAAAGTAGTTCGACTCATGCCCAACGGAAGGTAGAAATTTTCAGCATTGTATTCTTCAATTGGTGCTTTAGTAATTTCCTCAATTATTTCTTTCATAAAGTAATAGCCTACATCACTGTATTTATATCCTTTACTCGGATCTACCTTCGCTCTGGTTAGTATTCGATGGAAAATAGTATCTCTATAGTCTGGCGTGATATATAATTCATTAGCAACACGTAATGAAAATTCTTCCGATTGAGTTGATGCATAAAGGTGATCTTTGGGAATTCCTTTTCTCATCGTTTTTACATAAAACGGAATCCATGCAGCTAAACCAGCCTGATGGGCTAACATATCTCTCAAAATCAAGTTTTCGTATGGTGTCCCACGTGTCATCTTCAAATGCTTACCCAATTTATCGTCTAGCGAAAGTTTTCCTTTTCCATCTAAATCAAGCAGAGCCAACAAGCTTGAAGCAATTTTTGTAATCGAAGCAATATCATAGAGATCGGTATTTTTTACTTCTTGATTCCCTTCGTAAGTGTGATTCCCAAAACTCTTGTGATAAATAACTTTCCCTTCTTTAGCAATGTAAATTTGTGCTCCAGGGTAAGCTTTTTCTCTTATTCCTTCTAAAACGATAGAATCCACTCCCATCAGATCATTTGCATCTATTCCCAATTCTTCTGGAACCGTATATTTTATCCTAAAAGGACTTTCTGTTGTTTCTCCCAAGCCCGCTTTTAAAGTAGACGAGGCGGATACTGGGAGCTTTCCATTTGCTTTTATCCCACCAAAAATTAGCTGAGCTGTCAACTCTTGAGCTGACTCACTGTTTTGATATGCAACAATCAACCCATCAGTATATTCAGCTGCTAAGAAATCTTTCAATCCATAAGCGTTGCCAAATAACACCAACGTTAGCTTTTTCTTTAAACGTAATATATTGGTAAAATTTCGAAATTCGGCATCTATCTCAGCTTTCACCCAAGGATGCTTATTTGATTTATGAACACTAATTATAATTTCGTCATAGGTTAAAAGCGTGTCCATCAATGTTTTTTGCTTCGATACAGGCAAAGAGGAATAATGTATAGCATCTACCTTTGTATACAAATTCAATGCACCCTGAAAAGCAGTATACTCAATATTTTCTTTTGCCAAAGCCACGGAAACGATTCTCTTCTCCCTTATCTTTTTAATTGGAATTCGTTTTTCTTTATTTCTTACAACTGTCAAACTTGCCTCAACTAATCTCCTATTCAAGTATTCATATCTAGGCTTATGCAAATCTTTATAAAGGTTTTTCAATTCAACTTTTACAATCTTATGGATTCCAAGCCACTCTTTAGCCTTTAATATTTTCATGACCGACTGATCAATTGAAGCTTGACTCAATCTCCCATCTTCAATAGCCTTTTTAATCAATTCTAATGCTTTAGAAACATCTTGAGATAAAAGCAATACGTCATTCCCAGCAATCAGTGCCTGAAGATCGATTTCTTCTGAAGTTTGAAATTTTGCTACTCCTCCCATGTTCAATCCGTCTGTGAACACTAAACCTTTAAATCCTAATTCTTGTTTTAATAAAGTATCTACAACCTCTGTAGTAAGTGAAGAAGCGGTTTTCTGCTTTGTCAACTTTGGAAGATAAAGATGGGCCGTCATCATGCTACCAATACCTTCATTTATAATTTGCTTAAATGGATATAATTCTATTGAGTCTAGTCTATCTTTAGAATGATTCACAACTGGTAAAGTAATATGAGAATCTGTATCAGTATCTCCATGACCTGGGAAGTGTTTTGCATTCGCCAATAATTTCCCTTCTTGCATTCCTTTCATATAGGCAATACCTTTGCGGGCAACATTTTCTTTATCTTCCCCAAATGAACGGGCGAAAATGACCGGATTTTTAGGATTGTTATTAACATCCACTACAGGTGCAAAATTTACATGAACACCTAATCGTCTAAATTGCTCGGCAATTTGAATTCCCATCTCAAAAATTTAACTATCGTCTTGTATCGCACCCAAAGTCATTTGCCAAGGATACTTCACCGTACTGTCTAATCTCATAGAAAGACCCCACTCTCCATCTATTGCAATCATTAATGGGATTTTAGATGCTTCTTGATATAAGTTAGTCAACTTGGCCTGACGAACCGGTCCTCCTTGAAAAAAAGTCAGTCCACCAATCTTATATTTATCAATCAATTCTAATAACTCTGCCTTATGCTTTTCTCCCTTATTAGAATATGCAGCAACGCTAAACAGCTGACCAAGCTTCTCATCTAATGTTAATTGAGAAAAAATAGAATCTGCCCATGGAGTTTCCATCATTAAAAATGGAGGTTTTTTGACCTCTTTTTCTATTATTGTTTCACTGTTCTTATCAATTATAAATGAGACGCTGATTATAGCAATGAATAGAAGAAATGTTAATTTTATTTTCACAGAAATATTAATTTGGAACCAAAGACTAAAGTAAGTACACTATGTACCGATTAAATGTCTGTTAATAGCACTTTATAAACAGCTAAGCGTTGACGAACAAAAACAATAATCAGCCCAAACTATTCGTTCATTAATAGTAAATTTGATCATATGAAAATTAGTTCCTTTGCCAAGACCCGTAAAATCAAACCATTTTCATTTACTCCTAGGTATTATAATCAGGAGAAAGAAGAATTTCAGCAAAGGTACGCTGATATAGAGGCAAAGATTAATGGAACGACTTCCTCCTCTCCCTCTTTAACAGGATTTAAAGACAAATGGAAACAAAAAAAGAACACTTCGAATTTTGAAAAAAAGTCGAATATTCGTTTGGCAATAATTATGGCTAGTTTATTTGCCTTGTGTTATTGGGTTTTATTCAGCTAAAAGCTATTCTTTTTCTTTCCCCTTCTTCGCATTAAGGTTATTTTTACTTTCTAAATTTATTAGCCTTACATGCCCGATATTATTCGATTACTTCCTGATTCTGTTGCGAACCAGATAGCTGCTGGAGAAGTAGTTCAGCGACCTGCATCTGCAGTAAAAGAATTGTTAGAAAATTCGATTGATGCTAAAGCCACTGAAGTGAGTTTGATCATTAAGAATGCTGGAAAAACCTTGATTCAAGTTATTGATAATGGTATTGGAATGACCCCAACTGATGCAAGGCTTTCATTAGAAAGACATGCTACTTCTAAAATTAAAAAAGTAGAAGATCTTTTTGCATTAAGAACAATGGGATTTAGAGGAGAAGCTATTCCATCTATAGCGGCAGTTTCACAAACAGAGATAAAAACAAAAACAGAGAAAAATGAATTGGGTAGCCAACTCATTTTAGAAGGGAGCGAAGTGATTTCACAAGAAATTACTCAATGCCCAAAAGGAACAAACATTTGCGTTAAGAACCTCTTCTTTAATATTCCTGCTCGAAGAAATTTCTTAAAAAGCAACCCTGTTGAAACGAAGCACATTATAGAAGAGTTTTTAAGAGTTGCATTGATTCATCCTGAAGTTAATATGAACCTCACGAATGAACAGAATGAAGTTTATCAATTACCCAGAGGGAATTTCCGTCAACGAATTTTGTCCATTTATGGAAATAAATATGACCAGCGTTTAGTACCGGTAGAAGAAACGACCGACATCGTCAGCATTTCTGGTTTTGTAGGAAAACCAGAATTTGCCAAAAGAACGAGAGGGGAACAGTACTTTTTTGTCAATAACAGATTTATAAAAAGTGGCTACCTCAACCATGCAATTCAAACAGCATATGAAGAGCTTTTACCAAAAGATCAATTCCCTTCGTACTTTATTAGAATGGAGATTGATCCTGCAAAAATTGACATTAACATTCACCCAACAAAAACAGAAATCAAGTTTGAAGAAGAACGTGCGATTTATGCGATCATTCGAACTTCAGTAAGGCAAGCCTTAGGAAAATACAACATTGCTCCCTCCTTAGATTTTGAACAAGAAGCGAGTTTCAATATTCCTCTATTAAAAAAAGGTGAAGCAGTTCAAATGCCCAGTATACAAGTTGACCCTGAATTCAACCCTTTTGAGATCTCTAAAAAACCATTTCAAAATAAGATGTCTTTCTCTTCTAGAAAAGAAGCGACAAATTCGAATTGGGAGTCATTGTATCAGAAAGGAAATACAATCCCTTCTCAGCAAATAATAGATTCCGAAGAGCAACAGGACGAAATTTTTGAAAGTAAAAAAGTTATTCAGCTTCATAGAAAATACATTCTTAGTCATATAAAGTCAGGCTTTATTGTTGTAAACCAACAAAGAGCGCATGAGCGCATCTTAATTGAACGGCTCAGTCAACAAATGCAATCTGAAAAAGCGACTAGCCAACAATTACTATTCCCAGAAGATTTGGTCTTAAATGCGGAAGATAGCGCACTTGTGGCTAGTCTCTTAGAAGAACTAAATACGCTTGGATTTGACATTCGTCCATTTGGCAAGAATCACTTCATTATTCAAGGAGTTCCAACGGAAGCGGGAAGTCAAAATGGCGGTGACTTAATCGAAAAGTTATTGGAAGAGTTCAAGCAAAACTTATCAGAGCTGAAAAATCGTCCGAAAATTAATATGATTCGCTCTTTGGCACAAAGCATGAGCATAAAAGCTGAACGTGTAATGACTCAAGAAGAAATGACGAACCTCATTGATGAACTCTTTGCATGCGAAATGCCATATAGTTTACCGAATGGGAGAACAATCATCGTCAGTTATTCCTTAGGAGACTTAGACAAACAATTTAATAAATGATGAATTTCAGTAACAATCCTCTAGCGAACTTACCAATTGTTGTTAAAAATTTAATGATTGTTTCAGTCATTTTCTATTTAGCCCAGCAAGGCTTACCTGAATTAGGATTTAATTTTACAGAGTTTTTTGCCCTTCATCACTGGAGAAGTGAATTATTCTATCCTCATCAGCTTATTACTTATATTTTTCTTCACAGCACTCAAGACTTTTCACATCTGCTATTCAATATGTTTGGCTTATATATGTTTGGGCGAGTTTTAGAAAGCACGATGGGCGAAAAGAAATTCTTGATGTACTATTTAATAACAGGAATTGGTGCTGCTATTGTTCAATCATTCAGCAGCGAAATTCAACTCAAATTTCTCTTTTCTGAATTAAGTGGAGAAGCTATTGAGTATGCAAGGCTTCACGGTGCTGAAGTCATGAGAACTGGAATGGGAGACTCACGATATGTTTCAGATTTAACTTTTGCTAAATACCTACAATTAACTAATGGGTCTACAGTTGGTGCTTCAGGTTCTATTTTCGGAATTTTAATGGCATTTGGATATATGTTCCCAAACGCACAGCTTCAACTTCTATTTCCTCCAATTCCAATTAAAGGAAAATACATCGCAATTTTTGCTTTAGTACTTGGAATATTTACAGATTTACAAGGTAATGTAGCTCATTTTGCGCATTTCGGAGGAATGTTAACAGGCTTTATTTTGCTGAAGATATGGCAAATTAAATCACAATCTTTCATGTAATGCAGTTAGGAAATCAAAATAATTTTAGTGCTTCTTTTTTAAAGAACAATATGCTCGTCAGGTTGATCTATGTAAACCTGGCCTTATTTGCGATTATTAAAGTTTTATTCCTTGTATTTTGGTTAATGCAAGGAGGAAGCTCACCCAACGAATGGGCTCAAAATTACTTAGCAATACCATCCGATCTAAGTCAGTTAATTCTGAGGCCATGGACACTGATTACCTACATGTTTTTGCACTTAGACATCTGGCACTTATTAGGGAACATGCTATGGTTATACTTTTTAGGGCAATTATTTGTGCAATTTCTTGGAGAACGTAAATTGTATACTGTCTACTTGGCAGGCGGACTAGCAGGAGCGAGCTTATACATTCTCTTTTTTAATATTTTTCCAGTCTTTGAGAGCATCTCTAGCTCCGCAATTGCTTTAGGGGCGTCAGCCTCAGTAATGGCAGTTGTAGTCGCCATTGGAACCTATTCACCCAATTACGAAGTCCGACTATTTGGAATGCTTGCTGTCAAGTTAAAATACATTGCTCTTTTTAGCTTTATTATGGACGTGCTTAGAATTTCAAATTCCAATTCCGGGGGGCATATCGCACATATTGGTGGTGCTATCTTAGGCTTTTTCTTTGCTAAGCAATGGCTAAAAGGTAAAGATATTACAAAATGGGCTGGAACTTCAAGTGATTTTTTAATGGCCATTTTTAAGCCTAGAAAGAAGAATCCAATGAAAGTAAAATACAAGAGAGAATCTGGCGATAAATATGAATACAAAGATCGAAAACAAGACGAACAAGCTTCAATTGATATAGTTTTAGATAAAATTTCTCGATCAGGATACGATTCATTAAGCAAAAAGGAAAAAGAACTCTTGTTCAAGGCTAGCGGAAAATAGATTTAATAATTAGTCTGCGGATATAGAATAGGATGTATTCTCCCAAATCCCGGTCACTCCTTGTCTTCTTTATTTGTAGGCACAAAATGATAGATTACCTCAGGCTCAACTAGCTTCGTTTCTTTTTGAACTTCTTCTTCTTCAAACTCAACATAATCTCCCAAGACAGTAGGATCCTCTTCTTCATCAGGCCAGACAAACTCCTTGCGTTGAGGACCTTGATTTCTGTAAAACAAGGCCAATACTAGCCCTACTAACAATCCCCAAAAATGCCCTTCCCAGCTGATTGTTTTATCCCAGGGAAGAATCCCCCAAATTAAACTTCCATAAAGAAAAGCGACTAAAAAAGATAGAGCGACTAATGGAATGTACTTTCGTAAAAACCCGCTAATCATAAGGAAACCAAACAGAGCATAAACTAATCCACTTGCACCAATGTGAAATGCATTGCGTGCAGAAATCCATGTATATAACCCAGCTAATAAATAAGACCAAAAAATAACTTTAGGTGCTAAAGAACGATAGAAGTAAAATATTGCCCAACCAAGAATAAGTAAAGGAATTGAATTATTAAATAAATGCGTCCAGTCTCCATGAATCAAGGGAGCCAATACAACTCCTTTTAGTCCTTCTATTGTTCTTGGTAGAACTCCGAACCGAACAAAGCTCAACTCAAAATGAACTTCAATGATCTTAATTATAAAAAATACTAATACAAACAGAAGCGGGATAACCCCACTATAGATAAATTTATTGCGCTCAAAATGTTCCATAATATGTTAAAACCTTGTTAAAGTTATTCCTAACAAATAATTAGCCATTGTCATTTAGGCAGAAAAACGTATTTTCGATAGTCTAAATTAAGCTTATGAAAAAGTTAGTTCTCTCTTGTATTCTTACAATTGGTTTTGCCATATATGGTTTTGCCACCAACAAAGTTGAAATTCAAACACAGACTCCACCAAAAGAAATTAAAAAGAATTCTAAAAAGGAAACAAAACACTATGACTTTAGCTTGTTCAAGTTTATAAAATCTTATTCTCGTCAAGCTCAAGAAAAAGATTCAACTAACGCAAGCGAGAATCAAGCTCCTACTATAAAAGCAAAAAATGCAACCACTTATCATTATGAGAGACCTCTCGACTTTTTTAAGTTTTCATAAGCTTCCTGAACTTTTCTAAATTTTTCTTCTGCCTGCTTTTTTACATCTTCACCTAAATGGTTGACTTTGTCAGGGTGATATTTTTTAGCCATCTTACGGTAGGCCAT
>JAESST010000039.1 GCA_016763995.1 Flavobacteriales bacterium
ACCTCTTTTTCATTAAAAATCTTACCCGCATTTACAGGATCTCCAATATAGTTTGGCTTCTTAAACTTAACTGTTTTAACAAGTTTATTATTGTCAATAGTTAGTACAGGGATGATTCGATACCTCTTCAAGATCAATTGTTTTACAAACTTCTATCAAAAGTATTACATTTTATCTTTTCTATTTCAAGTTAATCTTGACCTAAAGTAAAATCTAATTTTTTGACTTATTTCCAGATAAATAGGTTTACAATTTCTGGTGAATGAATGATCTTTTCTATATCAATTTCTTCCAGCTTATAGTTTGGCCTAATAAACATTTTACCTTTAAAATCCTCTATTGATAATAGCTCCACTAACTCTTTAATTTGTGCCTTAGAAAGCATCGTATTATGAATTTCAATCGCTATTTTAGAAAAATTCTTAAGACTATTTTTCGCTCCTTTTAAAACTTCTATTTCATGGCCTTCAACATCTATCTTCAAGAAATTCATTTGACCTTCTTTCGAAATGATTTCATCAATGCTCAACACCGGAATTTTAAATCCTGTGTTACCCCCTTTAGATACAGCACTATTACCATTAATATTAGGAACATAATCAATCTCCCCACTTTCTCTCCCACCAGCTGAGTTTATTATTCTTGCATTTGGGAATTCGTTTAAACTTAAATTAGCTTGCGCATGCATAGCTGCTTTAGGCTGCATTTCTATTCCTAAATATTTTCCCTTTGTAACATGAGCAGAAATAAAAGATGCAAAAAACCCATAATGCACACCAACTTCTAAAACTTTATCGCCCGAATCTAACATGGAACTAATTATCCCTAACTCCTCCTTATTGTCTTCAAAGCCCTTGTCATACCATTCACTTGCTGTTTCATCTGCTATCCAAAGATCAAACTTAACATTATTGGAATTATAACTTTTCTTATACGGAAACGAATTTAATGCATCTAACTTTCGAAGTGAATAGCCTAACTTCGTTATCAATTTATTTAACATATCATCTTAATTTAAAAGAGTTGCTTCCCGCTTCTTACCTGATTTTTCCAAAAGGAACCTATTAAGCTTAAGCTTCATTGGATAATATTATTTTGTTGACAAGAGTACGAAAATTTGACGATAGATTTTACCTTAAAGTAATAGCAATAAAGCTTACAGTAAAATATAATATCTTATTCCGATTACTAAAAACTTACTTTAAATGTCGATCTCCAAATATCTAAACTCAATACTCTAAAGAATGAATTATTAAAGCTTAATTCATTCTTGATCATTTTATCAAAATGAGTCAAAATATTCTCATTTATTAAGCCATCAAAGTTGACTATTGCCTCCTCTAGCTTTTTTCTAATTAGTTTCGAATTCTTTCGCACCCACACTTCATCAGGAGCTACAAATCCCATTTTATCAAACCGCTCAGGAATCTCTTTTGGCAAATCTTCTGATAAGCCATTTCTTAATATTGCCTTAGATTCTCCGTTCCTGACCTTTAGTTCATCTGGCAGTTGCAAACTAAATTCAACCAAACGAAAATCTAAAAAAGGTATTCTAGATTCAATAGAATGCAACATTGAGTTCCTATCTTCAGAATGAAGCTGATACGGGATACTAGAATACAATATTTCATACACTCCTAGATCCTTGAGGCTTTTAAACATCTGTTTCGTTTCAAAGTAATTCTTGAATTCTTTTTTTAATTCTTCCCCTACCCAATTCTGTTCAGTCTCTTTTCCAAGTACTCTTTTGATTTTTGCTTTTGCATTATTCACAAATAATGCTCCGAAAAAATATCTAGCCGTTTTCGATATAGTCGATTTTCGATTGATACTAAACAGTTTAATTTCCTTGTAAAGTTTCCTAAATCTGAACTTTACAAATAAAGCTCTCCAAAAATTGATAAAGAACTCATTATAACCTGCTAGGTATTCATCCGAACCTTGCCCATCTAGCATTACTATTAGACCTTTCTCAGATGCTTTTTTAAACACCATGTATTCCGAAAAATGACTTGCTGATCTAAACGGCTGATCTTGGAAGTAGACCATTTTCTCGAATACCTTTTCATCATACAGATCATCTAAATTTGGAAAGGTCTTATTTACAATTGTTTTGAAACGCTTGTTTACAATATCAATGTAAGTCTGCTCATCGTATTTTTTATCTTCATAACATGAGGACACAGTCTCCAAAGCTTCAATTTCGCTTGATGCAATAGATACTATAGACGAACTGTCTAAGCCACCTGATAGACAAGATCCAACTTTCACATCAGAACGTAAACGAAGTAGTACGCTGCTTTTAAATAATTCTCTAAACTTTAACTTTGCTTTTTCAAATGAAATTTTGGTTTCAACCTTAAAACGACTGATATCATACCATTGAGATACTTTATAATTCATCTTTTTAAGGTCAAAGGTTAAATTATGCCCACCTCTTAGCTCCGAAATTCCTTCAAAAAAAGTATCTTCTGTTGCATTTAACAATCCATTTTCAAGAAAATTATAAGCTACAGCCCTATTTAGATTAGGCTCAAATCCTTCTATATCAATAAATTGTTTAGACTCGGAACCAAATATAAATTTCTCTCCAACTTTCCCATACACAAATGGCTTAATCCCAAACCTATCACGACTACAAAATAAGATGTCTTGTTTTAAATCATGGATGGCAAATGACCACATTCCATTAAATTTATTCACACATTCAGCTCCCCAAATTTTATAGGCAGAAAGTATAACCTCTGTATCAGTTTGAGAACTAAATTTTACATTATGTTCATTTATTAATATCTCTCTTAATTCTATATAATTATATATCTCACCATTAAATACGATTTCAAAATCGTATTTAGACATGGGTTGATGGCCCGCACTGCTTAAATCAATAATTGAAAGTCTTTTGTGACCTAAGCCAACACATCCATTAATTTTTATTCCTTCTCCATCCGGGCCGCGATGATTAATCCGTTGATTCATTTTATCAACTTCATCCTCCAAGACCTGACTCCTGTTATAATTAATTATTCCTGAAATTCCGCACATGAATACTTTCTATTAATCAATTAATTAGCAACAGACTCTAAAATTTAAATCGCTTAATCAATAACACTGTTATTGAATTACAGTTTTGAAAAATTTTTTAATAATTGCATCCCAAATTTATGACTCTTTTCAGGATGAAATTGCACCCCAAAAATGTTGTCTTTCTCCACAGCTGAGATAAATTCATATCCATATTCTGTAGTCGCTAGTATATCTGATTCTTCTTTCGTTTTCATATGGTAGGTATGCACAAAATAAAATCGAGGTACTTCATCATAACCTTTTAGCAAGGATGACTCCTTTTTCCCTTTAACTTCACTCCAGCCCATATGCGGAATCCTTAGTGAATCATCCATTTGGGATGCATTAAATTTCACTACATCCATATCCAGCCATCCTAAACCTTTCTCATCTGATTCTTCGCTTCTATTTCCCAATAATTGTGCACCCAAGCAAATGCCTAAAATAGGGACTTTATCATTTAATACTTTTGAGGACAACTCCTCAACCAAACCTGAAGCTTTTAGTTTTTGCATTCCGTAACTATAATGCCCAACCCCCGGAATAATTAGTTTCTCTGCCTTCGATACTTCCTCCACATCAGAAGTTATTATTGAAGGGACTCCAATCTTTTTAAGCATGTTTCGGATTGACTTGATATTACCTGCTCCGTAGTCTATTATTGTTAGCACTTTATAATTTTAATTTTTCTTTATTTAAAAAATACTTTCTCAACATTTTATAAAACATTCTGATCGAAAAGTATCTTTTTTTTATTGAAACATTCATCTGTTTAAGAAACTTTCGAAATTCAGAATTACTAAGACTTACAAAAGCAAGTTCAAAGTTGATTCTATTAATTCGATTGCCAATATGATCAACATCCTTATTATCACCATAATACTCGCATAAATATTCCCAAGCAGCCAGGTCTGATCTCAGCTGATTTTCACGAGGAGACATGCTCCATACTCCCCCACTATGCAATCTATAACTAGACATTGTTTTGTTAATATAGTGAGCATATTTCCCTCCGTCTAAACACCGCATATATAAAACGGTATCATGTCCCATTTCTATTGGGATATTCTTAAAATTGTCTGAATTTCGAAAAACGGAACTACAAGTTTGTGTATAATCACCTTTAAACAAATCAACCAAAGCAATCTTCTCTTTTCTAGAAGAATTATAAATCAATTCATCTGTTGATTGTCCATTTTTAATCAGGTTAACATTATGGAAACAGAGGCTATATTCCTCATTCTTTTCTAAAAAGTCAACTTGGGTTTGAAGCTTATTTACATCTGTCCATACATCATCTCCTTCAAAATAGGCTACATACTTTCCTGTTGGAGAAATAATTAAATCGTGCCAATTTTGAGCCGCTCCAACATTCTTTTCTTGAAAGATCAGCTTTATTGTTGATGGGTATTTCTCCTTGTACTTAGAAATTATCTGCCTTGTGCCGTCAGTAGAACAGTCGTCAGCAATTATGATTTCTAGATCAAAATTTACCTTTTGCATTAATACTCCCGAAAGAGCTTCTTCAATATACTTTTCGTGATTATAGGTAATTATACAAACTGAGACTAATAGCTTGCTCAAACTATTCTCCTTTTTCACATACTAAGAATATACTTGAGCATAAGTCTGGATATTTTTGCCCTAAATCAAAGCAACCGTCAAGGTATTCTTGGGAAATAATATCAGTATTTATCAACCTATCCCACTGAAAATTAGCAAGAGCCTTAAAGAAAATTCCAGAACGGTGTATCACTTTTAACCCAGCTGCCTTTGCATCCCTTTCCAAAGTATCCAATGAGTATGTGATACGATGTCCGTGCTTATCTTCAGCAGGCGTTATCGCTGAATTATGAGAAATCAATCCCATATTTACAGCAATTTGCCTAGAAGGTGCATGAGCATTTGGACAAACCAATAAAAATCTTCCTGTACTACTTAACCATTCATCATTAACTCTTTTCATAACTCCTACTGGATCATCTAAGTGTTCTAAAACATGAGTCAGTACAATATTGTTATATTTAGTTGGAAGAGTAACTGTTTCAAACAATGCGTTAACGTAGTTAACCTTTGAACCTATTTTATTTTTAGCTAATTCTATAGCTTCGTCAGAAGCTTCAACACAAGTAATATCGTTAGAATATGATAGAATACGTTCTGTAAAATCCCCTTTAAAACTTCCTAATTCTAAAAGATTTCCCTCTTTAAAATAAGGTTCAAATGACTTGACCATGAAGGGATGCATTACATCATAATCAAAATTATAACCATATTTGTGATCGTCCGTATCTTTTAATTCTTTGTTATAATCTCTTGGTTCACTCATTTTAG
>JAESST010000480.1 GCA_016763995.1 Flavobacteriales bacterium
AAAAGGATACCGTAAAGTATAATTTTCCAAGATAATAATCCAATTTATCAGGGTTGATCATGCTAATCTCTAAACTCTCTAATTCATCGACACTAACTTCTGAATTTTGTTCTATGTTTCGATCACCAATGTAAGCTGTAATTTGTGCTGTTATATTTCTTGACACAAATAATGTCAATAAAATTAATAGTGTACGTGTTGTTTTCATTTATCCTTGTGTTAGTATATGATTTTGTTTCAAGCTTGTAAAGTCGAATCGTCTTTTCTTTCTGTAAGTACTCAAGGTCCCAATAAGAATAAGAGCCTACCGACGGATTATCAATTCAACTTTAAACAACTTTATTGTGTGATTTAGATTGTTTTCAATTTATTCGTGAAACAATAAATTGCATTATTCTTTAATAACTTTTTGGGTATAGACTTTACCATTGTGGGTAATTCTACACAAATAGATACCGCTGTTCCATTTTTCGGTGCTGATCTGGTGTCTATATTGAGTTATTAAAGAAGCGTTGTATACTCGCTGCCCGCTTATATTAAAAATGTTGATTTCAATGGTATTTTCAGATGAAAGGCTGCCAAAATCAATCGTTAATCGATTTTTTACTGGATTAGGATAGATTGAGTACTGTCCATCTTCTGATTCCTCACTCACTACATTTTCAAAAGATTTTTTTCTAGAGAAGACTCCATTTGCTTGAACTCGAAGCCCAAAGCCATTTGTACCCCCACCTAAGGAAGTTGAAGTTATCTGAGGAGCCGAGCCAAATAGATAGCCCATTGTATTCTTATAAGAACCGACCACAAAAGATTGTCCAAAGTTGTTTACTGCTATCGAGTTTGCGGTATGTTCTCCTGCACTAGCTGGGTCTATTGTAACGTTTCCCCAAATTCCACCACCTAAGCTATTGTATGCTGCAACATATATGTGGTTTAGCGAAGAGGTATTTATATGTGGAAATGAGCCTAAACTTTGTAGATCAATGTCGGGACTAGTAAAGTTCCCAGTAAAGCATGCGATGTTATTTTTAAATGCTACTGATCGTCCTTCTCCTTCACCGCCACTAACTAATCCATACCTCGCCCATGCAATTCCTGAGTTAATATCTACTTTCATCATATATGCTGCTTTTGTAAAAGCAATAGGTAAAGGGCTTCCCAGATATGCAAAGGGAGTAGAAACTCCTACATTTGAAATATAACTACCTGTGAAATAAACATCTCCAGTTATATTATCTGCAGTAATACCCTCTCCTGACATAAAAGTATTGGAACCTCCTTTTCTTAAATCAATAAGTGCAAGAGAAGTTCCATTATCGTCATAGGATAGTAAGAAAGCATCTTGCCCTGGTGCGGTTAAGATTACTGAAGTTGGGAATGCAATAGCCATTTCAAAATCTCCAATAGCCCACAAAACATTTTGTTGCTCATCATACGTTAAGTCATTGACCTTGCTACTTTGCCCCGGTGGATTAAAAGCACTTTGAGTAATAGAAGGAGTTGAATAATTTCCAAAAGTATATTTAGAAATAAAAGCTTGAGAAGTATTCCCTAAAAATATAGATGAGGCATTTCCTCCAACAAATACATTTCCTGTACTTTCATCTACATCAACAACATTACACCTGACAAAGTTATTTACTGATACTAGCTGTAAATCTTGCATGCACCCGTTCAACATTTCAAAAGAAGCAATATATCCTCTATTGGTTTGACCTCCGGGCCAAGCTCCGGCAGAAACAGTCAACCCAGGGCATCCATTTAAAGTTGATCCCCACCCTAAGTAACCTGTAAGATCACCTACGATATAAACTAAACCGTTGTTATTATCTATTGCAACACTATTACTTGTATTTTCCTTGCTGTTAAGCGAGTGAGCTTCCCATAACAAATCTCCACATGCAGTATACTTCGCTATGAATGAAGCCTTTTGACTTGGCAAACCCGCCACCATTGTAATGTCAGGATTCCCTCCTCCGTTTAATGTAGTATAATTATAAAAACTTCCTGTTACGTAAATATTTTCACTTGCATCAGTAACAACATCACTAATAACATCATTTCCAAATGCATTTTTGGGGTATTGTTGCCATTCACCCATTCCTCCATAAGTGAAGGAATATGAACTTGAAACAGTAGCACAGTTACCAATTATTCCTGTTGCACACAATGTATAACTTCCCGCTGGGACAAGAGACCAATTGACACTATACGCTGATCCTGTATAATTAGGAAAAGTATAACTATTTCCAGAACTAGAGCAATCTGTCCAGTTTATAACATTAAAAGAAGGTGAGTTTAAAACATTAATAGCACTAGTTCCCGTACTACCGCAGGTTGGAAAAGCACTAGTAGATAAAATAGGAGGAGCTGTTGTTGGTACTGTAACTGTGCTGGACACAGAATTAGTTGTCGTACCATTAAACCAACTTGCCGTAACAACGAATGTACCTCCTGAAGAAGGAAATGTATGGGTTGGCATGTTATAATATCCCGAAGTAGTAGCATAGCCAATAATAGTATCGTTTCGAGAACCAGAGACAAGAGGGCTTCCGTCATTAAAATCCCATATTACAATTGGACTACAACCAGTTAACCAATATGAATATTCACCGCATGTTGATAAATTACATACTTCAAGTAAAGGTATTGGGTTGGTAAGACCATCTATGTTATTGGGTAATCCAAAACGACTAATACCAACATTTGATACTTGTAATCCATTCGTTACATACCCCATAGCGGAACATCCTACATTATCAGGATTTGTAATAACATCTGCAAAACCAGATCCAGCTCTGGGATAAAGAATCTTATTATTGACAGTCAATTGCATTTGTGGACGCATTCCACTAGCTACGCTGGGAATATTCAAATCACAAAAAGGTGGAGTTGTATATGGGTTGCAGTGCAAATCGCTTAAGTCGTACTGTCGCAGAGCGGAACCCGATCCTGAAGTTGAGCCACTTGCATAAAGCACTTCTGAGTTGGGACTAAAAGAGAGTCCTCCTATCCAAGGATAAAAAGGAAGACTTTGTAAGAAATTAAATTTCCCCGAGCTGCAATCGAAACGAGATAATTGTATTGTTAGAGTACTGCTAGAGCTAGGATAATGAACAAAGGCAAAAAGTTCTTTGTTAGGTGAAAACTTAGCGAGTCTGTCATTAATGCTCCCTTGAAATCCATTAGCATTACTAATTACTGGTGTAGTAGCGACTGCGGCAGAATTAACGGCATAAGCATAAATACTATTATTGGTTGCGCCGGCTGGGCTACTAAAAGCTGCTCCTATTATAGGCTTTACAATAACCCAATAGCCATCATCGTCGCAATTTTTAACTGCCGTAACAGTATTATTACAAAAAGAACCTTTTGTTCCTGCAGAAATACCCATTGATGTTGGACCGGTAATCGCATTTGTAGCTGCATTGTAAACATAAAACGATAAACCATTATTTAAACTGCCCAAATTGGATACAGTAAAGATGTAATATTCATCGTTAATTTTTGGAATAATTACAACTGTCTGAATGCCAATAGGCGGTGTATTTAACCATGCAGGTGGGAGATTGTTTAATCCATTCAAACAATTTAAACATGATGCGGGTAGTTGATGATTGAAGATATCTCTCCCATCTGTATAAAATAATAAATTTCCATTGGCATCACAATAAGATGCTGTTCCACCAAAAGCATCCATTGTATTTGAACCAGATGGAGTTCCAATAGATGGACCTGCTACATCAATAATAACATCCCATCCAAAAGCCCATTGATTATATTGAGCATCTGTTTTACAAATAGTGAAAAATGTGAATAGAATTACTGTAAGAGCAGATTTAGCAAACTGTTTGCTTTTTGTTATATGAAATATATTTATTGTACCCATTAAGTATAAAATTTAGTTGCCAATGATTAAATTAATTATTTGCAATCTTAGAATCTAATTACCGAACAAGCAATGATTCATACGGGTTTGGTACGAAACACCACAAAATAGGTATGAAATTTTATGGCTTTAAAAAAGTACTTAACAAACATTCTTTAGAGATGCTCAGAATTTAGATCTATGCCAAAAATTTGGTAAGGATTAATGAATGAATTCGATGTTTAATGAAAAATATAAATCAAGTTTTGTCTTAGCTCTCTTCCCTGATTTTACTCAATTTGTGTTGATCTCGCTGACTAATATTCACTCTATTTAAAAAAGGAAATTAGAGTTGATAACTAAAGGATTTAATATGTAAATAAGAAACTATGTATCGTAAATAATATATGGCATATATTTCTAAGCTAAAAGATCATTATCTCGCCATTATTAACGCTTCTTATAAAGAAAAAAAGTCTGTCAGAACTGACAGACTTTTGGTGATTATAATAGTAAAATAGATTGTAACTGTAAACGCTTAATAAGGGTTTAAAATTATCTTGTTACAGTTTAATGAGCTTTTTACTTAGTACATCCCCATCTGTTTCTACTCTAATGAAATAGATTCCTGCAACTTGGTTTAACTCTAACATTACCTGTTGTACTGTCTGAATAGCTATTTCTAGAAATTAATTTCCCTGTGTAATCTGCAATGTTAACTATGCTAGATGCTGTTATTTTTCCAAAATCCAAAGTAAAATTCCCTTTTGTTAGATTAGGGTATACTGAAAACTGAACTGCTTCTTGTTCTACACCATTTGTGGTGATCAATAAAGCTTTCTTTCTACTACTTGCACTTGTATTGCAAGATGGACTTCCATCTTGCAAGATCCAATCTGCAGTAGAATTCATGTTTGTTAATGCTCCGTTATTACTCCCTGTCAAATCTGTTAAAATAGTTTCTTGTCCTTCATTGAAATTGTAATAATGTTCTAAGCTTAAATCTGTTCCTATCTAGGCTGCTGTAATTAAATTAATGATCTCACACTGAGTTTTTGTAACATTCCAAATTCATCCAACACTCCATGAAAATTAGGACCACCATCTGTAGAACGATTATCACCTCCTATTCTATGTATTGAACTAAAGTTAATATTTGTTCCCGCAGTGCTAATGTCAATCATTCCATCAACATAAGCCTTAAAGGTGTTGTTTGCAGTATTTCTAACAAAAGCAAGATGGTGCCATTTATTATTTCTCAACCTGTTCTATACAAAAAAGCCTCCAACCTTTCGATTGAAGACTTTTGTTGTATGGGTGGCAGAATTACTTCCCTTCTCTTCTTGCTGAAGCTACGAAGTACAGATCGGTGATCCTGAAAATATATTTAGGAGACATTCGAGGCCCTATTGCTACACTCTCTTGATCTTTTTTGTTTCCGTTAAACTTTGAAGCAAACTCAATTTTACAAAACAAAAAAGTCCTCCACATTTCTGTTAAGGACTTCTGCCGGGCTAACAGGACAGAGTTAAAAACGCTTTTAAAATTTGGAGGAAGAGTTAAAGTTTTTATTTGATAAGCAGCGTAATACAATAAATAAGCATCTGATAAAAAAAATATTATGAAGTATATTTTACTCTTATCTATTAGCTGTATCATTCTCCTTTTTGATACAACTGCTCAATCAAATTTTACAGTAAGAACCGTTAATATAAACAGTAGTGGTGGAATTATAGATATTAAATTTATTGACTCTACCAGAGGAATTGCTATTAGTCATTATGAAATTTTTAGTACCACAGACGCAGGCGAAAATTGGCAACTAAAATTTGTTATTCCTAATAGTTCAGAACTTGAAGTGATCAACCATAAAGGAGATTCTATCATTGTAACCGGTTTTTATGGGGTGACAGGCCCTAGTCATCTTTCATTTTTATTCTTTGATACTTCTTTCCAATTAGTAAACATCCCGAATACTTATAATTTGTCTTATATAAATCCCATATATTTCAATGACAGTATGTGGTCACCTTATGGAACAGGCAACCCAGCAACAAATGGCTTATTGATAATCAAAGGGGCAAACTATAGAAGAATTGACACAAATCACTGTATTTTGGATATTTACAACAATCGGATTTCATTTTTCAATGGAACACACCTAAAATACAGTGTTGATTCTGCGAAGAGTTGGTCTACGGTTTCTAACCTACCAATTACACGAGTTTCACAAAGTACATTTCAAACTTACTTTGATGGTGATTCTACTATTTACATACACAAACATGGTAGTTTTCTTAAAAACTATAGAGATTCCTCATTCGTAAGTTCCGATCTAGGCTTAAATTGGGTTATGCTTGGTTCAAGTTCAAAACCTAGATGATTTCACTTTATTGATAGCAATCAGATTGTTGGTGTTGATTCAAATTTATTCTACTTCTCAGCAGATAAAGGATTTAATTTTAACACCATACAAATTGACTCTCTGCCAAGTTTCTACCCCAAATTATGGATTCATTCCTCCCGAAAATACTTTAATTGGAGCCAAGGTAAAGGTTTAGTAGTGATAGAAAAAAGAATAATTACAGAAACAAATGATTATCAGTCAAATAAATCAAATTTCTCAATAATTCCAAATCCCGCAAAACATTCTTTTAGAATTGATATAAATTCAGGAGATATTGATAAAGTTCAAATCTTTGATTTATCAGGTAGAAAAATGTTAAAAACTGACTCTAATTGACGTGAGTAATTACCCAAACGGGATTTATTTTGTTTCTATCATTTCTAATGACAAAAGACTTACAAAGAAACTAGTTGTCAAAAACTAAAATATTTATCTATACAATTAAAATAGAGTCAAGACAAAAAGTTGTGGGGAATTAATCAAAGCTTGATACTAAATTAATAAAGCACTTAGAAATTTCTCCCCAGTGCTTTTTTATTTTATTGGGATGAGTGGATTAATTTCGTTGATCCTTAGTTTGTTAGTATCAATCAAAGCCTTTATTCACCTTGCTCATGGATCTTTTTATTGCAACTTCATTTTTCAAGCAAGTTTGAGTTTGTTACAACAGAAAGCCTCCTATCTTTCGATAGAAGGCTTTTGTTGTGGGGCTGGCAATCAAAATTTTTATTTTTTTGAAGGAGGATTTGAAGTTGATCTGTAAAGTTAATAAACTAATTAACTATTGATAAACTGAAATTTATAAACCAAATTGAAGTACCAGTTAACATTTGATATTACATCAGTAAATTCAATTTTTTATGTTCTGAAAATTGAGAAGTAACCAATAAATAATAGCGCTGCAAATAGCTGCAATTGGCAAGGTTAGCAACCAAGATAATAGAATATTTCTTATCACATTTAAGTTAGCCTTTTTAGTGACAGTTCCGATCCCAAAAATAGAACCCACTGATACATGAGTTGTTGAAACTGGTAATCCATGAATGCTTGCGGTAGTGACTAAAAGTCCTGTAATTAAATTAGCTGTAAACCCTTGTCCGCTATTCATAGGAGTAATCTTTTTACTCATCATTTCTCCTACTTTGTTTGCATTTAATGAACCTCCTATTGCCATTGTTACAGCTATTGCTAACATGCTCCATTTAATATCTAATGTATTAATTACCAACAACAATCCAACAATTTTAGGCGTGTCATTTAATCCTCTCGCAAAACTTACAACTCCTGCACTCAGATAATGGGCTATGTCTAACATTTTTTGTGCATCAATACCAATAAAAGTTCCTTTATATGTTTCAATACACTCTTGTCCACTCGTCACTTTAATTGTCTTTTTAGATTCAGTTTTTACAGCGAGGAATTCATTAGCATTGATTGTCCTCACAACAGGGGTTCTTTCCTCTCCAATATAGACACGAGTTTCTTTTGTTACCTTCATATAAATTCTCAATCTTTTGAAAATGAGATATGCAATAAAACTGGCTACAGCTGCTATTAGTGGACTGACAATTAAAGGCATCAAAAAAGTATTACCCAATTTTGTAAAATTAAATGCCATTCCTACAGATATTACTCCACTACCAAACAAAGCACCAACTAGACTATGTGTGGTAGAAATTGGCATTCCTATTTTGGTGGCTACATAGACAGTAATAGCTGCACCCATGGCAATAGATATTGCAAATTCTGGTGACTGAATTAAAGTATCAGGAACTAAGCCTTTTCCTGAAAAGTTTTTGACTAGCGAACTCGCTAAAAAAATTGCAGCAATCGAACCTGCAATAGTAGTTACTGTTGCCCAAGT
>JAESST010000481.1 GCA_016763995.1 Flavobacteriales bacterium
AATCTTAACTTGTTGTTTTTCATTTTCTCCGATGATAATCAGAAAGTACACACCGCTTTCTAAGTTCTCTAAATTAATAGTTTGACGAAAAGCATTTTGATCTAAACGAAAAGTTCTTACTTGTTGTCCTGAAATGTTAAACAACTGAGCTTCTTTGCTAACGGCTTTCCCCATTAAAGTAACTTGCCCTTGCGTAGGATTTGGATAAGCTAAAATGCCATTATTTGCTTTGATATATCCACTAGCTTCTCCTATTGAAGTAGTAATTAATCCAATATTATAGGCTGCGAGGAAAGCATCATTACTGCCTCTTGTAACAAAGGTATCTACTCCAGCTATAATTACGGAATCTCCCACAAATCCACCAATGTATAAAATGGTATCTTTTAAGGCCATTGAAAAAACACCACTATTTCCACGACGGGAAGTATAAATAACATCCTCAGCAATGGAGTTTCCAGCACGATCAAATAATGAAAAGAATAAATCTGAATTGATACAACTAGCACAATTATCTACCGCCTCAATATAGTTAGTAGAACCTGTAAAAGTCATTTTCTCATCAAAAATCCCTCCTATTCCAAAAGAAGTATTATCCATATATGCAGATGTAGCATTTACAGTAGGAGTAAACCCTAAACTACTAGATGGATAAAGCCCTATTAGCCTATTAGTCTGTGTATCAAATAAAAATATTCCTCCTACCTGACCTTCATTTGAATTTGCTGTATAAGAAACGGTATCGAAGTTTACAGTATTATTATTAAAAACATCAAAATCCCCTGCAACAACCAAAGTATCTCCCATAATTTTTGCATCATGAAATTGATCAAAGGAATTGTTACTATAGAAAGAATTAACATGATGCAGAGCAGTATCAAAGGCAAAAACAAATGCATTGTTTAGTCCTGATTTCAAAATAGTATCATTCCCAACTAATGTTGTGTCTTGATTTAATATTCCCGAGATAAAAGCGCCATGATTGTTTGACGAAATATTTGTTATCTGCGGGAGTCTATCAAATCTCGGAAAAGGAAAAGTTTTGGCTTCAATGTAATTGCCGTTTAGGTCGTATGAAATTTCATGTATGCTATTTTCTAAAGAATCTCTACCGTATAGTGTTTGGTAACCAAAAACCTGATCTCCTCCACCAACAATAAAGGCTTTTAATTTATTATTTTCTAACTTTAAATTATAAATTCCAACACTATATGGTGTCATAAAGGTACCATTAATGGTATCGCCTCCAAAAGACCGATGCCAAACCAAGCTACCGCTAGAGTTGACCTTTGCAATAAAAGTTCCACGATTTAGATTCCCTATTGGAGCTTTTCCGAAGCTATGCGTTTCTCTTACTTGACTCGCAACTAGTTTACCTGCAACGTAACAATTCCCATTCTGATCTGCCACCATATCAAAATAAACATCATTGTCCCCACCGCCTGCGTAACGATGCCAGAGCAAGTTGCCTTGTGGGTCATACTTAGCCAGCCAAATGTCTCTTTGACCGTAATTTGCGATACTGTCTCTAGTTGGAAATAATCTACTCGGAATAATTACCCCATTTGAATCTCTAACCCACTGATCATTGACTTCCCCTGCAACATAGATATTGCCTGCTTGGTCAACTTGTATGTCTCTAACCCATTCAGATTTAAAAGAGTTATTGTCTCCATGTGACCTAATCCATTCAAAGCCTTTTGGAGTCTGCGACATTGCTACAACACCCATTAAAAAGATTCCAATTGTTAGTATAAATTGTTTCATATTGTCTCTTCTCGTAAACTATTTTAAAATTACAATCTTTTCTTGACTTGCTATCTCTTTTCTTTTAATTTCTAAGACGTAAACACCACTTAAATAGTTGTTTAAGCTTAGCTCGATTTTATTCCCCTGCACTAACCTAAAGTCTTGATAAACTACCTTGGAATTGTGATCTAACAAAATAACTTCAATTGTTTCGTCTAGTGCTGTTTCCCACTCAACAAATAAGGTATTTTTAGCAGGGTTGGGATAGGCATTAAATAAGCTGTTCTTATCCTTCGAACTCAACCCACTTTGCACCAAAGAAGGAGAACGCTTACGGCTGAAGAAATTGCAGCTAGGAAGTTCTATACAGAATACGATACAGCAAGTTGCTCCATCTTCTGTAGTAATGAAAAAGTCGAAACAAGTTACCCCTTCCTTCCAGTCTTCGTTCGGATAAAAATCAATGTAATAAGCTTGAGTGCCTCCATTAGCAGATAGTAATTGCGAACCAAGCACTGTTCCGTTTTTCCCAAACATAGAATTTACATCAAAAGCAGTCCCGTTCGCATCTACAATCTCAACATAGAAACGAATAATACAGGAATCGTCTTGTACAATAAATTGATGGAAATATGCAGAAGTCACGTAAATTTCCCCACATTCCTCCTCACATCGGCAATCAGGGATATAAAATTCATCGCAAACCTTTTTTTCACACGTTATATTACCTGAAAAATCACTAGCCCCTACGGTCATACAAATTGAGGCGACATCATTTCTCATGTTATAGAAAGTAACTTCATTGCCTATTTTGACATAGGTTTTGCCTTGGAAGGTCAGCTCCCATCGGATGCTATCTTCATGAATCGCAATACAGTTATCCGCTGTCGTACTCGTGTTGATTAAGCTTAGGGAACAATTTTCTTTATCGAAAATGCTTTTAAAACTCGCTTGAATGTTACAAGCTACAGGGCTTAAGGTGGTGCAAATTTCAGCCGAACAATTCACCGTTGTATTTGACGCTGTTAGTATAATGCAAAGAGGGGCATTAGAAATAGAATCTAAAAGCACAAATGAACCTGAAATTAGGTTACTGTTTCCAGAAATTTTAGCAGGTTGAAGTTGCTGTAAAATAGCTGGTTGATGCCTTACTATCACATTTGCACTCAAATCATAAAGAGTAGGAACATTATTAACGCCTGCTTCTACCGTAAAGTCATAGAATGCTGAATCCCCATTAATACGAATACAATTCACAGTAAGGTTGGACAGGTTCAACAGACAGGGGTCGCAGCCCCCCATACTAATATCAATTACTCCAGCTGAATCTACACAACCAGAATCAGAAACTGCAATTAATTCAAACGAACCTGTAGAAGCTGTAATGTCTTGCATCGTACCAACTGGAGCAGATACCTTAATGCCGTCTTTCTTCCATTGATAAGAAGCCATGTTGGGAATGCCTAATAAATGGGTTGGAGACTGTGATGGTAAACAATAACAGCCAGTCATAAAATTGCTAAAGTCCGGTAAGGGATTAATATCAATAAAGCCATTAGATTGACATCCACTAATATCTGTTTGAATGACTGTATATCGACCAGCTAGAGATTCTGTAATACTATTGCTTGATTGTCCTGTATTCCAGTAGAAATTACCGACTGATGGACTAGCTACTAAGGCTAAAGCTGAGCCCTCGCAAAGTGGAGCAGAAACTCTACTAGAAATAACCGGTTTAGCAAGCCCAGCCAAAACAGTAACTGGAAAAGGAGCGTTCGTACTCGGACAAGTACTCAATGTATTGATTGCATTGGTGCTGATTTGATACGTACCCGTTGGCAATTTCATGCTAAACTTACTCGATAGATTGCCTGTTACGGTAGAATCGACTATCCAATTTATAGTATAACTAGGGTGGTTCAAAATAGACAGCTGAACAGAATCGTCAGCGCAAAAAGTTTGTTTGCCAATAATGCTTGGATTAGGGGCTGTGTTGACTTGTATATTTAATTGATTGCTCACAAAGCGACAACCGACATTATCTGTCATTTTTAACTGATAGAAGCCTGTTTGATTAACATTGGTTATCTGCGTACTTTCTTGATTTGACCAATTGTAGGTAATTGGAATGTTAGCATTCATAATTGTAGTTGGATCAAATGCTAGAGTTGTACTATTTCCTTCACAAATGGTAGTAATACCACCTAACACTTTAACACTTCCGTTAAATAGATTTCCACTAATCGTATCTCGCTTTGTAAGTGTATCTCGGCATCCATTGCTGCCCAAAACGTATAAGTCCACAAAAGGGTAAATATCATTAGATAAGTTATTCTGGTCAACGAAAGTTACAGAGGGGTTTTCGTCAAACAGAATTTGTCCCCCCAAGTCCCATTTATACTCAATAATGTTGCCACTAGAGAGGTTCGTAAAATCAACCAGTTCTTGTTGACAAGCAGGGGCAGTACTCACAAAATTGGCAGTAGTGGGTATGTTAACTATAATTTGTTTGCTAATGCTGCATGATGTTCCAACTGCCGTCAAAGTAATAAAATGCGTGCCTGCCGCAAAAGCTACAATAGGATCATAGCCATTACTTACTAAAATTGCATTGTTGCCAAAATTCCACGTAAATTGAGGCAGAGTGCCAACATAGGTGGAAATGTTTTTGAATTCGTAACGCTCCATTCCGTTGGAGCTACAAGGCTGTTTAATCGCTCTAAAATCTGGCTCTACATTAATCTGTTTTTCGATTTCTATCGAAAAACACAAAGTATCATTTGTTGTAGTAACAACTGAACCTTCAAATGTGAGAGAATGATAGCCAGCCGCCAAATAAAAACCAAGATCGAACGTACCTACATCGTAAACTGGAATATTGCTGTTCGAAAAACGAATATCAAGCAATTGACCAGCATTTACAATTACTGAATCAACAAAGAAGTCTGAGCAATTGCTACTATTTAGAATGATGGAAACACTAACATTCGTGTCTGCAAGAATACTAGGACAACCATCACCATTAACAAAAGAACAGGTATCAATTCGAAAAGAATTTGAAGTCGAAACACAAGAATTGGGCGCTGTAACCTGCACTCTGTAACTGCCATGTGGAAAGGCATTCGGAGTTGTGTAGCTAGTTCCATTTGCTCCTAAAATGTTTACTCCATTTTTAATCCATTGATGAATATAGGCTGAGGAATTAACTCCTTGAAGCGCAGCAGACAAAATGATTGGGCTTAAGGTATCTTTGCAATGATTCGAATTCGTATCAAAAACGACAATGTTTGCTTTGGGCAAAACCTTTACAATTAACGGTTCAATGTTCACTCGTTCCACTTTACAGCCCATTGGCCCAATAGATTTAGCAGTAACTTGGGCTTGGATAGTTCTTGCGCTGTCAAAGCTCAGTATTGGGGAAATAGCGGTGTAAGTGAGTCCATCAATAAGCCAAGTAGGACTATTCGCACTAGTGGTAAATGTAACAGGGCTATGTGGGCAGGGATTCGGATCTGAGAAACTAATTGTTGGTGTTGGAAAGGATTGAACAAATACAGTTTTTTGTAAAGTAAAAGGAATTCCACATAACCTACCATTGGCTTGGAAAATGACATTTTGCGTGGTCGCTGCACTAAATTGAACTTTAATTTCACTGCTGAAACGATTTGTAATGATACTTGCCCCATCAGTCGGGGTTACTACTGTCCATTGTACATTATCGGTTATAAAATTGAGCTTTATGTTTGCCGTATCGCCTCCGCAAGCTGAATCTGCTGCAACAATGGCTTTCGTTCCTGTAAAAGATGGTGCAACTGTTTTAACGGCATAAGCCGATAAACAATTGGGGCTTTCTAATTGCCGATATGCTGCTGAAATACTATAAGGCCCACTGTTGTACCAACTGATTGTAATCGTGTTTCCTGTCGATGTTTCTGGAGTTCCACCATTTACTAGCCATTCTACTCTATGTCCGCTTTTAGGGTCTACACTAAAAAAATAAGCAGTTAAGGCACAAATGGTATTAGCTCCATAAATACTATCAGGAGCATCTGGAGCAGGCAAAATCGTAAAGGAAAATTGTAGATCATTACAATAGGAGTTTCTTTTACCCAGTTGTAAAGTGTAGTCTCCACTAGAAAAAGCTGCCCAGCTGATTGCAGTATTGCTTACATTGATATCTGTATAGACTGTTTCCCCAGCTGCATTAATAACAGACCAGTCTATAGGAAAATCAACTGAATAAGAACTTGAACTAGAATTACAAAGCTCATTGGGCATAGCAAAGTTTAAACGCTCTTTTGCTAATACTAATTTTTCAGTATTTCCTGAACAGCCCAAAATATTATTAGAGTAGTTTAAACCAATGGTACCGCTGCCTGTTATTTCTACGGTAATCCAGTAACCGTGGTCTTCGATCATATTACCAAGAGAAGTGGGAACAGTCCAGATATAGTCGCTGCCAGGAATCGGCTCAATAGAATAGCTATTTACATCTCCAATACAAGCTGGGCTTGCTCCTTTAATGGGGATAGAATCTATAAGCACTGCAATTTTTTCAACAACACTTGTAGCGCATCCACTAGGACAATCAGCCCCAGTATACTCCAAAAAAGCTGGATGTTGCTTCCATACTACATTACCTATAGCATTATCAAAAGGAACATCATGAGTAATACCAATATGCGAACCTAATAATCTCCAGCGAAATTCTCTGCAATCTGTAATAGCAGAATAATCAAGCGTATCTCCTTCACAAACTGCACCAATACAAACAATCTCTGCCCCTTCACTGTCATCAACTATTACGGTAATTGTATCTGAGTCTAAACAAAAGCAAGCATTGTTAGCAGTTAGAATCACTTGATAGGTTCCACCTTGGCTATAGCTATGAGTAATACTTATTTCGTCGGACGAATTTCCATCCCCAAAATTCCAACGACGACCGATAGCACCAGTGGATATATCTTCTAAATAAAAGTCTGAGTTTTTACATACCCTAATTGGCTGACCACTTAGGTAAAGAAATTGAGCTGTTCCTATGATTGCTGTTGGAGATTCAATTACACGCACGCACTTTTCAAAGGTGTTTGAACAGCCCGCCCCATTACTTACAGTTAACTTGATTGCTTGCACTCCAAGCGTTGACCAAAGCACTTCAATTTCATTGGGAGAAATATTCGTTATTGTTCCGTTTCCGATAATTTCCCAAGTGTAAGAAGCTCCAGAAATTAGAGGGGAAGTATAAAGCATTGGCCTAAATTGGCAGGCTGCAAAACA
>JAESST010000482.1 GCA_016763995.1 Flavobacteriales bacterium
ATATGGATTCCTTCTAGCAGAAAAATTATCCGGTTTTACCCACATTTCAATAGTCATATCCCCTGTTATTTGAAGTTGTGCAGGGTTACCTAAAGCAACATAATCATTAGTTCCATCAAAATCTAATGCAATATTAGTATCTGCTGCTGCCACATAAAAATTAGTTGTTATTACAATACTTGGTGTATTAAACACAGCTCCTGATCCAAGGTAATTTCCTCCTACTAGAGCATCGTACCAACTATAGTATCCTGAAGCACCTGAGGCACTAAGCTGAACACTCCCTTCAGACAGTTTACAACTATCTATTCCTACAGGCACAGCTATAGGACATTGAGCCTTCATGTTAAAAGTTAAAAAGAGTAACACAAATAAAAAAACCAAGGCTGTACTCCTTCTCATAAACTACTTCAATTATAGGTTCCGATTTTACGAAACACTTCTCAGAATAGTTTCAATAAAAAGAAGGACCCTGCCTTTTATTAGTGATAAAACTCAAATAATATAACTATTACGCAAGTTTGAATACTAAATCTATTTAAATTGAACCATTCTTCATCTTGCTAATGCTCTGACTCGATTGAATAATGTGGTATTTAGTTTTAGAAGTAATGTGTGTGTAGAAATGTTAATAAAAAAGAACTCGTGAATGAATTTAAGTTTCTATTTAAAAAATTCATCCTACTACTTAAAGACTCTCTCCACAATATTTACAATGCTTCGCATCTGCATCATGCCCTTCTCGAGAGCAGTTCATACAGGATTGAGTAGAAATACTCTCATCCTTTTTCGAGAAGGCCATTTCAGCGGTAACAATTCCAGTTGGAACTGCGATTATACCGTAACCCAACAACATAACAATGGATGCAATTGTCTGCCCAAATGTAGTTGCAGGAGTTATGTCTCCATAACCAACAGTGGTAATTGTTACAATGGTCCAATACATACTGGCAGGTATAGAGGTAAAACCATTTCCAGGCCCCTCTACAATATACATTAAAGAACCCAAAATCAATACTAGAACAACAACCCCTCCTATAAAAACTGTGATTTTTGCTGCACTCTGCCTTAGTGCATTTTTTAACACATTCGCTTCCGATAAGTAGCGTGTTAATTTTAACACTCTAAATACTCTTAGCAATCGAACCGTTCGAATTACCAATAAATACTGAGGCCCTGCGACAAACAAACTGATATAAGTGGGAATGGTAGAAAGCAAATCCACTATTCCCATAAAACTGAAGATGTATTTCCATGGCTTTCTTACCAACCAGATCCTTAACAGGTATTCAATTGAGAATAATATGGTAAATCCCCATTCAAAAACATTCAATAAGCCTTCATGCTTAATCCGAATCGACTCTACTGTTTCTAGTAAAACAGCCAATACAGAAAGCAAAATTGCCACGAGCAAAACTACATCAAAGAGCTTACCCATAGGAGTATCTGCCTCAAATATTATTTCATGCAATCTTTTCTTTAACCCCGCTTTCTCTCCTTGATCTTTTTCCAAATTCCGATTTACTATTGTAAGGGTTAAATGTAGTTATTTTGCCAAAGAAGATGAAACAAGCTATATTGATAGTTACATCATAGCAAAACAGTTTTTATAAGCAAGTTCTATCTAACAGTAGAAAAACATCATAAACACATGAAAACAGATTTTAGAACTACTTTCTCCATTCCAGAACATCAAAATAAATTAAATCGCGATAATTCTTTTACCTTGATTGGATCCTGTTTTTCTGAAAATATTGGAAAGAAACTCAGCTCCTTAAAGTTTGATTCTATCAGCAATCCTTTAGGCATTAGTTATAACCCAATTTCTATTCACCAGCTTCTGCAATTAGAGACTCCCCTTAGCGTCGAACATCGAGATGATGTATTTTTTTCTTATCAACTTCACTCTGAACTCAACCAGTTAAATGAAGAAGCCTTTCATGCTTCAGTTCAAAGACAATTTCAACTGCAAAATCAGCAATTAGCAAAGCAAGGAACATTAATTATTACCTACGGAACAGCTTGGGTCTACGAACTAAAAGAAGGCGAAACAATTGTCAATAATTGCCAAAAAACTCCTTCTAATCAATTTAACAAACGAATGCTTTCCGTTGAAGAGATTGTCAGTTCTTGGGAACGCGCACAGTCATTCTTACAAAGGGAGTTTCCAGAACTGAACATTGTTTTTACCTTAAGTCCTGTTCGACATTTAAAAGATGGCGTTCGAGAAAACCAATTGAGTAAATCTGTTCTAACTATTGCCATTGAGCAAATTTCCGCTCAATATGAAAATTGCTCCTATTTTCCTTCATATGAAATCATGATGGATGATTTAAGAGATTATCGATTTTACGAAGCCGACCTCATTCATCCGAATCAAATTGCCATCGATTACATCTGGAAATCCTTCGAACTCTGTTATTTTTCAGAAAATACGAGACTAATTAACCAAGAACTTTCCAAGATCACAGCCTCTCTTCAACACAAAGCCTTTCAAGCTCAGAGTGAAAAACATCAACACTTTTTAAAACAACTACTGCAAAAAACAGTACAGTTTCAGGCGCAAAAAGGCATCGACTTCCAAAGCGAAATAGAAGACTTACAAGCACAAATCAAATAAGCTAGATTCTTTTTAGCTTAGTATCTTTGGCGCTCATTAAACAAGTACTTGGAAGATTATCCCTCAAAATTATTAGCCGCCGCCATAGAGCAGTTTTCCTCTTTACCAGGTGTAGGCAGAAGAACCGCTATGCGATTGGCGCTATTCCTTTTAAAACAAGAAAAAGAGGAAGTCAAACGTTTTGGAGAAGCGTTTATCAAGTTGAGAAATGAAATTCAATATTGTGAGAAATGTTACAACATTTCAGACCAACAGACGTGTGGTATTTGCACTCACCCAGGAAGAGACGAGAGTATCATTTGTGTGGTAGAAGATATACGAGATGTTATGGCGGTTGAAAATACTGCACAATATAAGGGACTATACCATGTTTTAGGAGGAATAATTTCTCCTATGGATGGAATTGGCCCTTCTGACATTCGAATTGAAGAATTAGTTGAAAGAGTCTCGAAAGGAGAGGTAAAAGAAGTCATTATGGCTTTGAGCACAACGATGGAAGGAGACACCACTAATTTTTATATCTTCAAAAGACTAAAAAAATTTAACATCAATATTTCTGCTATTGCTAGGGGTGTTTCTATTGGTGATGAGCTGGAATACACCGATGAATTAACTCTAGGTCGCTCTCTTATAAATCGCGTACCTTACGAAAACACCTTAGTTCGATAACTATGAAATTGAGTGTTATCATTGTTAACTATAACGTACAGTATTTCTTAGAGAATTGCTTGAATTCAGTTTACAAGTCATTGAAAGAGATATATTTTGAAGTTATTGTTGTCGATAATAATTCTGTAGATGGGTCTTTGCAAATGATGGCTGAAAAATTTCCTCAGACAACACTTATTTCCAATAAAGACAACAGAGGCTTTTCAGTAGCCAACAATCAAGCGATTAAAATTGCACAGGGTGAATACGTTTTATTACTAAATCCCGATACAGTTGTAGAAGAAAACACCTTTAAAGTTTGTTGCGACTTCTTTGATCAGCATTCTAAAGCTGGGGGCTTAGGCGTTAAGATGCTGGATGGCAAGGGAAAATTCTTACCAGAATCAAAAAGAGGGCTACCCACTCCTGCAGTTGCTTTCTATAAGATTTTTGGTCTTTCTGCTTTGTTTCCAAAATCAGAAAAATTCGGGCAATACCATCTCGGACACCTCAGCAAAGAGGAAAACCATGAGATTGAAATCTTAAGTGGTGCCTTTATGATGATGCGGAAATCGGTGTTGGATGAAATCGGCTTGTTAGATGAAAGCTTCTTCATGTATGGAGAAGATATTGATCTCTCGTATCGGATTACACAAGCTGGATATTCTAATCACTATATAGCAGACACTCAAATTATCCATTACAAAGGAGAAAGCACTAAAAAAAGCAGCATCAATTATGTCTTTGTATTCTACAGAGCCATGGCCATTTTTGCTAAAAAGCACTTCTCCAGTAAAAATGCGCAACTGTTTTCTACACTGATTAATTTGGCCATCTACATTCGTGCCTCATTAGCTGTTTTAACACGCACAGTAAAACACTTTTTATTACCCCTCATTGATACCGCAATTCTTTCTTCAGGCGTTTATTTCTTCAAAGAATATTACGAAGACAATGTCAAGTTTACTGATGGTGGAGCATATCCTGAAGAAGTAGAAACTTTTGGAATTCCCCTAATTGTATTCATTTATCTCTTTTCTCTTTTATTCAACGGAGCGTACTCGATTCCAAGCTCTTTTAAGAAAATTCTTAGTGGTGTTTTTAGTGGTTCCGCGCTCTTACTGATGACCTACTCTTTATTAAGTGAAGAATTCAGATTTTCAAGAGCCATAATTCTATTCACAGTTATTTTTGCCATACTTGCCCTTCCTCTCTTCAGGTATTTTTTACATCTTATAAAGCTTAGAAAATTTAGCAATACTCGAGCACAACGTATTGCTATTGTTGGAAAAGAGACTGAGCTTAAAAGAATTCAATCCTTCTTAAAAAAGACTCTCATTGAACCTGAGCGAATCATTACTGTCAATGCTGATAATACAGAGAGAAACAATGGGTATAATTTTTCGGCCAAGCTTCATCAACTCAAAGACATTATTGACATCTACGAAATCAACGAAGTTATCTTTTGTGCTAAGGACTTAAGTTCTTCTGAAGTCATAGAACAGATGGGCAGCATTAATAATGAAGATGTTGATTTTAAAATTGCTCCTCCTGAAAGTTTATATATCATTGGAAGCAATAGCATTGAAAATTCAGGAGAATATTATATTCTTGCCTCTGATACTTTACTTAAACCAGTAAATCAGAAGAATAAGCGACTACTCGATTTTGTACTTTCAATTTTAATGATCATTCTCTCTCCTATTTTACTTTGGTTTGTTCAAAGAAAGGGAAACTTCTACCCAAACCTGTTCAAAGTCATGGGCGGCTCTCTTTCCTTCGTTGGCTTTTACTCTTCGGAAGACATTACTGACAAAAACTTGAAGGTAAAGAAGGGAATCTTAAACCCAACGGATCTCTACGACTCTTTTACATTGGTTCAAGAGAACATAGAGCAACTCAATTTTAAATACGGTAGAGACTACAGTATATTTAAGGACTTAGAAATTGTATTTAAAAATTTAAGCCATTTAGGAAGATAAACTACCTTTAATTTAGTTCAGCCAGTGCATTCGCAATGTCGATTTGGTAAATTTCAAAAGGCAATTCCCGATATCCATTTTCCATCTGTCGATTTCTCTTATAGTACTCATCTGCGATTTTTAACTCCTGCTTTGCTTCCGAAATACGATTCAGCTTAAGATAAGCCTTTGCTTTGTAGAAGTGGTTTTCAGCCAAATCATTCTCTTTTTCTTGCTTCTCAAAAGCAATCACCGCTTTATCATATTGCTCGCTTTTCAAGTACAAGACTCCAAGGCATATGTAATCGTATAGGCTTACAAAATGGGTTGAATCATTCATTTGACTCTCCATGATTCCAAGAGCTTTATCCAACTGACCTATTTCATCATAACAGATTGCTCTCAATATATTTAAATGATAAATAGCATCTCCCGTGGCTCCAATATCATAATCTCTTAAACTATCTAACTTTTCAATATCTGCTATAGCACCCTCATAATTATTTAAAAAGAAAAAATGGTACCAGCCCCTATTCGCTAAATGCTCTGTAGGCTCAAGTTCAACTGCTTTGTCAATTAATTTTTTCCACTCTACTATGTCTCCTCTTTTTGCATAAGGAACCGACTTCTCGTAATAGGAATAATCAAAAGTAGGGCATAATTCAATCGATCGATCAAAAAATTGCTGTGATCTCTTACTTCCCTGACCATATTGAATTGCCTGTTCAGCCATATGGCATGCTTTCTGGCAATCGCCCTCAAATAAAGTACAATTAGGAGGACCATAACTTGTTGCAATCAGATAGAAAAAGAGTAAGATAAATAGCTTTTTCATGGTACTATCGATTTAATCTGATTATCTACAATTTTAAAGGTTAAATATTGATGGTAATCATATACTCTGCCTTTTGAGGAGCTTTTAGTTTCCCACCCTCTTAAATTTGAAATTATCTTTTTTAATTGATCTCCAACTGCCGATGAAAACTCTTTTGGTTTGTAATCCGTATCAATTTGTTTCATCCTAAAGTACCCTGATTTTACTTTACAGTTGACAACAAAACGGATAGTAATATACCCAGATTGTAGGTTCTCTTCCGGAGGAGAGTATGCATCTAAAATTTCTTTTACCAGCTGAGGTTTCTCTCCCTTATATTTTATCCCATTTGACTCAAATTTATAATATTGGTATGAGTAATTTGCATTACAGGGGGAAAATCCAGTTGGCGAAGAGTCTATAGTAGGATCAAAAACAATATCTCCAACCGTTCTTCGATATTCTTTTTCTTCTTTAGTGTTTTCTTCTTTAGAAGGAGGATTTGAACAAGAGAAAAATAGCAGGCAGATTAAAAAGGGGTAAAGTGTTTTAAACATAGAGTGGATAAGGATTCCAAATTAACACTTAATTCAATACAGTTGTATCAATTAACTTGTTAAATACCTGTTAATTAATTACAACAAGCCATATACCAAACACTTATGTAGGTACATTATTAGAGATCAGAGCCAAAAGCTAATTTGACCCAATCAGCACTTCTGTGGGTTTTGTAAATTCATTAATACCAAATAACGACTGACCCACAAGGCTCGATCGATCCAACTTCAGGCGCTATAATAATTTGTAGGAGTACTGATCATAGAACTGTCAATAATTGCGCCTTTGGCACAACAGCATGGTTTGTATGGCGCAGGATGCTCCATTTCTTTTGGTTCTTATACCTATTCAACAGGCATAACCATATATTCAGCAAGTGTGAATTGTTACTTTTTTTAAGGGGTAAGCTGTTCGCAGTTTACCCGCTTACCCCTAAATTTAAAGAGTGCATAAACATCTAATATTATTTAATTCTCTCTTCTTGTTTTTTCACTTTTTGCCTATGCGCAAAGGCCAATTGGAATAGACGTTATCAATTCAAAATTAGATTCGATAGAAAAGGAATCAGATACATTATTTTCATTACTAGCAACTACTTTAACTTCAAAAGAAAAGTTAAACAAATTCGATTCTACAAAGAACTTTAATACACTTGCATATTATTTCAATGATAGCATTAAAGTAATCGGAACAAAAAACGACACATGCTTTTTTGAATTTATCTTTCCAACAGATATTGCTGTCTTCAGATATTACGGGAGATCAATTATTGATTACATTTTTGCTTACTCTCCAGCAAGTAAGAAATATTTCACCTATAGCCTTAAAAATAACAATCTAAAAGTCTCGATAAGAACTCCTAAAATGAATCAATCTTTAATAATACTGTTACATCAACTCTCTGATTTAAAACATAAAAAAACCTTGCCCGCTTCGATTTCACTCAGCATGACAAGGTTTTTTATTTCAATTAAGTAATTCCTTACCCTATAATCTCATTCAAAGTTGAACTTGGTCTCATTGTTTTTGCAACAATTGCCTCATTCGGATGATAATATCCTTTGATATCAACAGCAACTCCTTGAGCACTATTTAGCTCTCCAACGATCTTCTCTTCATTTTCTTGAAGTTTATGTGCCATGCCCATAAATGCAGCCTTCAATTCTTCATCTTCATCTTGCTTCGCCAACTCGTTTACCCAATACATAGCCAAATAGAAATGACTTCCTCTATTATCCAATTCGTTTACTTTACGAGAAGGAGATTTTCTATTGAGTAGTAATTTTTCAGTTG
>JAESST010000483.1 GCA_016763995.1 Flavobacteriales bacterium
ATTCCTTTATTCAGTCCTTGAACATCCAGAGCAGCTGAAGTGTCCGGATTAACTGTGTTAATTCCTATTTGCCCAAAAGTTGCATGCGTAGTAAAAAAAACTACAGATACAAATAGGAGTGTTGAAATATGTTTTGAAGCCATGTGAACTGTCCGTTTGGTTAACATGGCAAATGTAGCTGAGCTCTATCCACCCATTTGTTGTTTTTTACCCACTCATTTGTCGTTCTACCCTCCCATTTATCTGCATACACACTCGTTTATCGTTTCTTACCCACTAATCTGTTGTTTCGATAAAAATTGGCTTTATAATGCATCAAAAACAAAAGAGCCTTCTCCTAAAAAGTTGAGAAAAGGCGCTTTAACCTAGATTAAAAAATGTTTTCTGAAAGTTATAAACCTGAGTTCGGCAATTAGCTCACTCAGATGGCAGTTTACCAAATTCTTTTTTGAATAATTTAGAGAAGTATTCGGGCTTTTGAAAACCAACTTCATAGCTTACTTCTTTAACAGATTTTCCTTGTTGTAATAAGATTTTTGCTTTTTGGAGACGAATAACTCGAGTGTATTTAGTTGGCGTTAATCCCGTCAAACTTTTAATCTTTTTGTATAAGAAATCTCTGCTAATAGAGAGTAAATCCGCTAAATAGTCATTTGAAAATATAGCATTCCCCATTTCTTTCAAAACAATTTTTTCCGTTTGTTCTAACCATTGTTGGTCTGCTGCTGAAACTATTGATTCGATTGAAGCGATGCTTTCATCAAGGGCTTCTTCTTCAATAAATATTTTCCGTTCGGTATAGTTGGCAACTAAATTTTTAACCCTCACCAATAATTCTTCTTCGTCAAAAGGTTTCAATAAATAATCATCTACGCCGATGCGCAAAGCGTTCAAACGCGTCTGTAATTCTGCCCGAGCCGTGAGCATAATAAACGGCAAGCCTCGCCATTTGTCATGGGATTTGACTTTTTCCAAGAATTCAAAACCATCCATTATGGGCATCATTACATCGCTTAAAATCAATTGACAGTTCGCCCTTGGCAGTTTTTTCAATGCTTCTTGTCCATTTTCTGCAGTAATAATATTGTAATGTGGCGATAATATGTAAGAAAGGTAATCTCTTAAATCGTGGTTATCTTCCACAATTAAAACCGTTTTGTCTTTCACCTCTGCTGGTTTATTTTCGCTTAGTGAAATAGCTTCAGTGATGGCCTTATCTTCATCATTAATGAGAAGTTGCTCCTCAGTTGTTATCATCCTGATTATTTCCTTTTTAGGAAATTGAACGAAGAAAGTGGAACCTGTTTCGCCTTCATTCATTTGGCTTTCTACCCATATTTTGCCCTTCATCAGTTTAACGAATTCCGTTGACAATGCTAAACCAATTCCTAATCCGCCTTCGGCTTTTTTGTTACTGCTTGATTGATAAAAACGATTGAATACATTCGGTAGATCTTCGGCTGGAATGCCTCTTCCATTATCCTTTACTGAGATTTTCATGGTATGCCCGAGGTCTTGGACGTGAACACTTATTTTGCCGTTTTTAGGTGTGAATTTAAAGGCGTTGGATAGAAGATTATTCAATATCCTTTCTAATTTCTTTTTATCTACTTTGATTTGCAGCGATTTGGGCACATCATATACAAAGACTAATTCTGTGGATTGAATATCTGCAACAGATTCAAAATTGCTGATAATTGACCGTAAAAAAGTATAGAAAACAACCGTTGTTTCTTCTAATACTAATTTGTGTGCATCAAATTTGATCAGGTCTAAAATTTCATTGACTAATTGCAATAATTTCTGAGTATTTTCCTTCGCTTTGGTCAATAAGCTAGCATTGCGATTATTCAAATCTTGACTATTCAAAGCAGATTGAATAGGCCCTTGAATAAGCGTTATCGGTGTGCGTAATTCGTGAGAAATATTTGCAAAAAAACGGGATTTGGTCGCATCCATTTCCTTCAGCTCTTCTGCTTGTTGTTCCACCTTTTGGGTGCGCTCTTTCACCAAACCTTCTAATTCGATTTGTTTGGCTTTTAACCTTCGATTTTTAGTATTGAAAAAATATACAATCCCTCCTACCATTGTTCCGATAGAGATCAATATAAACCACCATGTCAAATAGAACGGACGACGAACGATAATGTCTATGATTAAATCATTTTTAGCGCTAACATTATTCAAGGTGCTTGCTGTAACAATTAATTGATGTTTGCCATAAGGCAGTTGTCCAAATTGAATAAAACGACTTTTTTGTATGGTCCAATCCGAGGATTGACCTTTTATTTTTAGTTGATAACGGTATTGGTTATTATCAACATTTTGATAGTTGAGTAAACCGACTTCAAATGAATGGATGTAATCATTGGGTTGAATGACTATTTTTTTATTAGCAATAGCAGTTAAGGTTTGATTGATTATGATTTTCTTATCTCCAACAAATTGTTCATATTTTAGTATAGAAAGAACTGGTTTTATCTCTTTTTTATCAGCTTGAAATTCTTGCGGATAAAAAGCCGTAACACCACCTAGTCCACCAAAGAATAAGCGTTGAACGTTATCTTTATCTCGATAACTAAAATGTGAAATACGGTTAAACTCTTTTTGACCAATCCCATCTTTAGGCAAATAGTTTTTAATCGCAAAAGTGGTTTTATTCATTCGAATAATCCCATAATCACTACTCATCCAAAGGTTACCGTAATCATCAGGATATATCGCATAAATCACATTATTGGGCAAACCATCAGCAATGGTCAATTGTTGATATTCACCTTTCTCTTTATCCCAACGAATAACACCATCAGTTGTAGCTAACCAATAAATACCTGCTTCATCTTGATACAAATGCTGAACATTTTCTGTGGGTAAAAATTGTTTTTTAGTTTGTTCAATATTGTAAACACTTAAAAATTGCTCCTCTTTTTCATCAAATAAAACCAATCCCCTATTGGTACATAGCCACAGCCAGTTTTCATTCTTTTTATCTCTGATAATGGTGAGGATATAATAATCTCCTTTGATCAAGTGATTTTTAATCAATTGAGTTTTTTTAGATTCGGTATCAAAAACGTATAAGTTCTTTGCCGTTCCAAGCCATAATTTCTTTGCCGAAAGATTGGATGGATAAATACACCATATCACTCCATCTAAGTGTAAACCATCAGCAGTAATCATATTATAAGTAGAAAGCTGTCCCTTTTCCCAAAGATTAATAGTTCTACTTCCTCCTATCCAAAGACCTTCTCTTGAGGCATATATTGACCTCTTGCCAAAAGTATTTTTAATATTAGACCATTGCTTTAATTTAAAATTAAACTTCCTAATATCCTTGTATACGAAAGCCATTGTCATTTCAGTCGAATCCACTTCAATACCATGAACACCCTGTGGTAAACCAGAATAATATTCAAGATTATCAAAAAAAGAAAATTTATTCTTCTTGATTTCAATGAGATAAAAACCAAAAGAGGTACTCATCCAAGCCCTATTTTTTTTATCAAAATACAGTCCTCTTAGATTACTAATCTTATCTAAAGCTATTATTAATCCTTGCTTTTTATCATAAACTTTTAGGACAGCACTATCTTTATCATGAAGCCAAGTCTGACTATTTTGATAATTTTGTCTGTTTGCATATGGAAATTCAGTCTTCGTATTTCTATTGCGAAGAAAAACTAATGAATCGCTAACAAGGGAAAAGACGATCTCATTATACTTTGAATCGGGACCCCGATAAGTAAAGTGAATTGCTCCAGAATCGGAAATATGTCGAATATAAAATGATTTATTTTCTAATATTGGTGGGGTTTTTATCTTTTTTAACCCTTCTGAGGAAGAATAGCTAAATAGTGCTTTACCGTTTGATTTATCATAAGTGCTAAAGAAAACTCTCCCCTGCTTATTGGCAATAATCCATTGGAATGACATGTAGCTATTAAAACTCTTTTTTAATAGGATACTATCCTCCCCAAACCTTTCAGCAAGCGTTTGAAATTTTTCTGTTTTAGGATTAAAAAAAAGAATTGCTTTTTTAGCTCTTAACCATAGCCAACCTTCATCATCTTGAGTGATTTCATATATATTCCTTAAATCCACCCCATTATTCTTACCCAACCAATGTTTGAAATGATAGCCATCAAAGCGGTTTAAGCCGTTATTAGTACCTATCCAAATCATATCATCACGGTCTTGAAACACGCATCTTACGGTACGGTTAGACAAGCCATCTAAAGTGGTGAAGTATTGAATATCGGCAATATATTGACTTGAATCGGACAAAGATTGTCCGTTCAAATCAGTAATTAGAATAAACAGCATACTCCAAAAAAGGAGAATTATTTTTTGTTTTAGACCCAAGGTGTGGTTTTATTCGAATTGGTGAAAATTAACGCTATTATAAGTAGTAGCGCGATTATAGAAGAGTTTAACGAAGCTGAATTATAAAGATGGAACCATTAAAAGACAGATGCATTGACGTGGAGCTTTCTAAGGAATTATTTGAGAAGCATAGTACAAAATTGAATCAAGAGAAGAAAGAAATTTAGCATACAATAGCAAACTCGATGATAAATAGTTCGACCTTATAAAAACGCATTGAATGGACAGTTCAAATAAGCACAAAACTCAATGATCTATATAGCTGTTTACGCGGACTTCAAGTCCGCGTAAACGGGGTTTGAGATATATTAATGAGCTTGATAAGCGATTGAATTATTAAAGAATAGGCGTCTGACTAAACTGAATTTTATTAGTCGAGGGGCTTATTTACATCATTGTGATATAACATGATGTTTTTAAACTAGTTATAATTTAGCGTATAAAAATAGAATTTAACAAATGTAATCTTTACATTTGTATTTTGCTGAATACTAGATATATAATTAAACTACTAAATGTTATGAAAATAATTAAGATTGCAATGATAATTTGTCTTTTTGGGGTAGCACTATCTTCATGCGAAAAGGACGAAGACACAGATATCTCTGCAGAACAAACAACGCCATCAAAAGTAAAAGTAAAAAATTCTAAAACTGTATACGGCACGTCAACAGTACCTTGTACGGTAACGACTAGTGACGGAGTTGTTTCAAGTGGCCGCGCATGTTTTAAAAGATCGGGGCGCGTTAGATGTGAAACTGTAAACCCCTCTTGCAATACATCGGTAGCAAACCAAATAGTTGCAACACATTTATCTGCATTAGAATTAGAACAATGGGCTGACGGGACATTTTTTGATGAGATCGACGTTCCTTTTGTAGAGGAGCATTATGCCTTTTTCCTTGAACTCTTTCAAGGAGAGGTAATTCTTGATCATCCAGATGTTATTATTACAAGTTTACAATAAAGATGTTTAGACTTAATCTATTAAAGAAGGGTGCTCTATTTATAGTGAGTACCTTTTTTTTCATTTCTTGTACAATGAACGATTCCAGTTCACTGATATATGAATATAATCCTTCTATAGAAGTAAGTTACTCAAAAGAAGCAGTTAAAGGGCTTTCTCTTTTTGGCTTACATGAATATAGTGTTGGGGATTCATCTTATGCCGCATATATTAATCAAAGAGACCTAAGTCTCAACATTATGAGTTTTGATAGACCCAATGACCCTCCTCAAAAAATAATGTTAAACGATTCTCTATTTAGCGTTAGCAAAAATGGTAGTATAAGCAGTATTGCTTTAGATAATAACAAAATGGCTTTTGCTCAGTATAAACAGTTTGGTATTTACAATCTGAATACCCATCAGATGGAGTTTCTAAAACCTATGGAAGGGACTGATTCATTACCTATTTATTACAATTACCGTGTTAAAGCGCCAATGAACTTTAATGATGAAAAAGGCGAATTATTGATTCCATGCTCTGATTTTAGGCAAAAAGGAGATTTTATGATGGACCTTAGTTTTCAATGTCAAGTTAATACTCAAACAGGGTATTCGTCTACAATACCTGTTAAGTACCCTGAAACTTTCGAGCAGGAATTAGGAACGAGTGCCTTTGAAAGTTTTTCTTATAAAGGAACGGATACTATTCTTTACAATTTCAGTATGGAAGACTATTTCTTAATCTACGATAAAACGAAATCAACCACCATTAAAGTGAATGCTAGAAGCAAATACCATAAGAATATTGAACCTTTAGATTCTACAGATTTACAAGACCCTGATAAGTGGTCAGAACATTTCGTGACAAGTTTTGTCTATAGTCATATTTTATACGATAAATGGCGCAAGTGTTATTATAGAATATATGCTAAGAATCAATCATTAAGGCGAGATGATGGGTATTTTAATACTGAGCGAGATAAAACCAAAGGAGTTATAGTTATTAATTCTGACCTTGAAATTATTGGAGAATTTGAATTACCAAAATCAAATAATTTTAATTATAGTGTTATTAACAAAGGTCTATTATTTACTGTGCCTAAAAAAGATACTATTCTTGACAACAAGATAAATTATGGGGCAATTTCTATTAAACTATAGTAGACTTATAGCTGTATTTCTAATTTTATTCAGTTGTAATAACAAAAAAACTGATACTCAATATTTTGATCGTGAGGGTATGTTGTTTAAGTATTTAGACGATGAGTCTTCAATAAATACTAAGAACGAATTTATACTTGTCTTAATAAATTCATCGGATTGCGGAGCCTGTGACATTTCCATGATAGAAAAAATTAATTCACATAAA
>JAESST010000484.1 GCA_016763995.1 Flavobacteriales bacterium
CCTTTGTCGTTGGCAAATTCTGGATATTCTGAATTAACTTCTTCATCTAAGTAGTCAGCAATTCCATCTCCATCCGTATCTATTGCGCATCCGTTTGTATCAACGGCTACTTCTGGAGGAGTATTTGGACATAAATCGATAAGATCAATTATACCATCACTATCATAATCTTCAGTATTCCCACTTGCTAAGAAATCAAATACTTCATCATTGTCTTTATTGAGATGATCTGCAGGTTGCACCTTCTGGAAATTATAACTTAATGAAACTCCATTATACCAAAAGTGGTCGTTGTTGGCATTCGCCTTTTTAGATCCAATGAACTGTTTCCTTGTTCTTGTCGTTAGTCCATCTATATAATCGGAAAAGGTGAGGTGAAGTATGCTTTCAAATCTAAAATTAAACTGATCATTTAAGTGTAAGCTAACACCTGCTCCTACAGGAATTGCAAGTGTCCTTTCTGCATATGTTGTACTGTTGTTATATCCTGCTTCTCGGATATCTGTTTCGTAATTATAATCTCTTTGAATGATGATAGATTGGTCAGCGTTCGCTGAAGTTTCAGAAACGTTTCTAATCGTTCCGTCCGACCAATAATTGTACGTTTCTCCTCCAAAGGCCTCCAAGTCGGATTTTGGGTTAAACTCAACAGCTTCAATTCCCACAGTGATAAAAGGGGTAACCTTCCTGATTTTAGGTAAGAAATGGTCAAAATTATATTCTATTAAGATTGAAATTGCTCGTAAATCTGTTTCGTAATTTACGTTTCTATCTAATGATCGCTCTTCATCTCTTACTAGAGCTGAAAAAAAATTAAACTTTATGTTTAAAAAGTCATAAACTGGTTGAATAACATATAAATTAAACCCCGGATTCGAACCGAAAGGAGATCCATAATGTCTATCATTTAAATCCCCATACATAGCAACGGTTCCTAATCCAAATCCGATAGTCGGACCATATGCCTTCTCTATTTTTATTGCATCTTCTTGAAATACGTCTTCTTCTTGAGCAAAGAGGGATAACGTTGATAGAATACAAAATAAACTAAACCAAAAATGCTTCATTCAGTAACATAATTAAGCGCTAAAGATAATTTATATTTTTTTAATGGGATTATTTGAACCATTTTTGTTTGCTTATCATTAGCGCCTCTTGGACGGATATTCTTTCTCCTGCGTTGTATGCGGTTACGAATGCATCATTTACTTTGTTGTTAGCAGCCCAAATATCATTCCTTTTATTGCGGGCAGCTTTGTATATGTCATAACCTCCTAGAGTGTATTTATACCAGCTTTCATGGTATTCAATAGAAATCGGTTCAGTGATGTTGTGTCTATCGATAAAGTATTGCTGAGTGACTTCTTTTTTGGCTGCAGCAATTTGAACTTTATAGGAAACTGAAGTTTCTGGGGATGGAACGTTTGTAATTTCAGAAACTAATTCATCTTCCGTCATTGGAATTTCTTCTATTTCTTCCATTACTTCTGATTCTTCTACTACTATTTTTTCTTCTTCTGTATTTTGGTCTGAAGTATTCCTATTGGCTAGTTGCTCAGTTGGGCTGTCTTCATTTGGATTCTTATTTTCGGATTTAATTGCTTCATCTGCTAATGATGCTTCAGCTAAAAAATTTCGAAATTTCGTTGGAGCTAATTTTGTTTGATTTGATTCATCAACATTTAAATAAGAAAAAACTCCATGGATTATGGCGCTATCCAATTCATCAGAAGTGCTTTTTAGATTGTAGGTTACTGCAATATTTTCTTCTGTAGGGAGGGTCATCCATAAGATTTTAACTACGTTTCCTTTAAAGGAAAAAATTCCTTGGTAACTGGTATTCTCTGAAGCGGTATAGTCTGGTGGTAAATAATCTTCTACCTTTCCAAAGCTATTTAAATTTCCTTTCGATATGTTTAATGTTACCTCGTAATTTCCTTGACCTATGTGTTTTACTTTTCGGATTATACTTGCTGTTCCATCTTTTGCAGCTTGAGTAATAATTGTATTGTCCGTAGAAGAGTTGGATGGTGTTTCGCTTTTAACTGAGTTATCAGCAATTTCTGTAGGTTCAGTTACAATTTTATCACTAAGTGCTTCTGTATTATCTGCTTCGGTTGTTGTTTTATCACTTGCTTTATCTAGTACGCCTTCACCAAAACTTGGTTTTTCCGACTCATTCGATTCAGTTTGCTTAACAGCGACTGCATTCTCTCCAATAGTTAAGATAAAAACTTCTGAAGCAACATCCTTCCGTTCATTCTCTTCTATGTATGAAAACTTTCCTAATAAGTTATAATCGCCATTAGTCTCTGTGCTGGTTTCTATCTTGTATTTTATACTAAATGTTTCTTTTTCAGGTAAAGCCATCCAAATAACTTTAATCTCTTGGTTCTTGAAGGAAAAGGTTGCTCCATTTGTTTCTATTGAGCTGGCAATAAAACCTTGTGGTAATCTTTGTTGCCATTTTGCAAAGCCTTCTCTATCACCTTTTGTGATTTCTAGTTCAACCATTAAGGTATCACCAGGCCTGATGTTAGGCTGCATTTTTTGGACAATTGTTACGTCTCCACCAAAAAATATTTTCAAGGCAAAAACAAGTAGAACATTTAAACTGATGAGTGACAACTTGGCCATAAGACTTAGATAGATTTGATTAAGAAATCAATTTGTTTGAGGTTATCAACAGTGTGTTGAAAACTTCAAACCCAAAGCTATCTAAAGCTTAGAGTGAATTTGGGGCGTCATGTGCGAAGTTATTAACCCCTAGGTGTTAACTTGATAGAATGGGTTCGTTAGGAAGCTTTTCAGGGATTTTCTTACCAATTTTATCAATCAAGAAATAAAGGACAATAATTCCTACGGGAACGGTTATGAAAAAGGATAATCCAAAAGAAGCTGGTAAAATACCAAATACAATAGCCACAGCTCCAACTGTAAGTGCATAGGGCATTTGTGTTCTTACATGAGAGATATGGTTACAAGAACTCGCTAATGAACTTAGTATGGTCGTATCTGAGATAGGAGAGCAATGGTCGCCTAAAACTGCTCCTGCTAATACGCAGGCAACAACGTTATGAAAAATTGATAAGGTGGTTTCTGAATCTAAGCCTGATGCGCCACAAATGGCCCAAGATGCCGGTAACATCAAAGGATAAAGAATAGCCATAGTACCCCAAGATGAACCTGTAGAGAAAGCGACTACTGCTGCTAATATAAAGGTTATTGTTGGAACGAGATAAGGGCTTACATTCTCAGACATGATAGACGTTAGTAAATCAGCTGTATGCAAATCTTCAATAACCAATGCTAAGGACCAAGCTAATACTAAAATGATGATGGCAGAAAGCATGGTTTTGAAACCACCAATAGCCGCATTAACAGATTGGTGTAAACTCATTAATTTTTGAGAAACGCTTAAAATTATAGCAATAAGTAAGCCTGCTAAAGAAGACCATAACAAGGCTTTATAGGAGTCTGCATTTCCAATAACACTCGATAGTTTTCTACCGAATGAGAGTTCAGTATCATTCAATATTACTTCATCCCAACCGGTAACTAGGAGCCCAAGAATAGTTCCTATAATTACAACAACAACTGGAAGAATTGCATTGACAGCCCGGTGTTTGATTCCTTCTATAGCAGTGAATTCATCAAGTTCAGACGTGTCAATTTCCTCTGTATTATTTATTAATGTTGAATGTCGCGCTTTTAGCTCAGCCGAATACATTGGGCCGAAATCTTTTTCTTTTAAGATAAGGATGAGCATAAAGATGAGAGCGAAAATAGGGTGGAAGGAATAAGAAAGAGAGGATATGAAAATCGAATAGACACTTTGGTCTAAGCCTTCAATGTTTTCAATTCCGCTTTCAATGTATCCTAATTCGGCACCAATCCAAGTGGTAACAAATGCAATGGCAGCAATAGGAGCAGCAGTTGAATCAACTAGATATGCAAGTTTTTCTCTGGATATTTTTAACTTATCAGTGATGGGGCGCATGGTGTTTCCTACAATAAGCGTATTGGCATAATCGTCGAAGAAAATTGCGATTCCTAAAACCCAAGTTGCTAATTGACCACTTTTTGCCGTTTTTGCATATTTTGAAATATGATTTACTACTCCTTGCATTCCTCCATTTTTTGAGATAACACTAACCATTCCTCCAATTAAGGTTGAGAATAGAATAATGGAGAGATGGCCTGAATCATTTAAGGAATCAAGTACGTAATGATCTATTGTGGACGTGAAAGAACTCAACAAGCCTGCAAGAAAGCCTTTAGCATAAAAATGTATGATGAAAACACCTGAAAATATTCCAATGATTAGAGAACTAATTACTTCTTTAAAGATCAGAGCTAGTAAGATTGCAAGCAAAGGAGGAATAATAGATAGCCATAGTGGAATAGGGGAGATTGTTTCTAGAGTTTCATTTTTACCTGATACAATTTCTAACTCAACCTGATTTGTAAAAGTATATTCGAAGGTAGATTCTCCCTCTTCAGTTACTTCTAACGGAATTTTTTGCCCCTTGATTAATACAGCACAATTGTTACAGTTGGCAGGAAGGTTTTCAATAAGAATTGAACTTTCAACACCTTTTAAAATGATGTTTTCATTAGATAGGCTTGGTGTTTCCTTAGCTGTAAATTGAAAGCTAATGAAGAGACAGAAAAAGAATAGTAGTGATCTCACAAAAATAAAGTTGAGACGTAAAAGTATAGAATTGTCGCCATTGTGTTTTAATTTCTTTTTAAATCGGAAGGATTCTCTTTTCTTTGAACAATGGAAAAAACAGTAATTGTTGTTGGAGGAGGTGCCGCAGGATTCTTTTCGGCAATTAATATTGCTGAGAAATGTCCTTCTTATAAAGTTATAATTCTTGAAAAAACGACCAAGGTTTTAACAAAAGTGAAAGTAAGTGGCGGTGGGAGATGTAATGTTACACATGCATGTTTTGAGCCTAAAGAACTATCAACTTACTATCCTAGAGGGGAAAGAGAACTGTTGGGGCCATTTCATAGTTTTATGAGTGGCGACACCATTGAATGGTTTGCGAACAGAGGAGTAGAATTAAAGATGGAGGAGGACGGAAGAATGTTTCCTGAGTCAAATTCTTCTCAAACAATCATCAACTGTTTTCTAAAACTGACACAAAAGTTAGGTATCGAAATCAAAACGTCAACCGAAATAACCGAAGTGTTTAAGAAGGAACAATTCTTATTGGAAGTTAAGGGTGGGGGAAAGCTAGTTGCCGATTACTTAATTATTGCAACCGGAGGAAGTGCCAAGAAAAAGCATTATGAGCTAGTAGAAAATTTAGGACATTCGATAGACTCTCCAATTCCAAGTCTATTTACTTTTAATTTACCCAAGCACGCTTCTAATCAATTAATGGGATTAGCGTTAGATGCAAGCGTTTCAATTTTGGGGACCAAATATGAGGAATATGGTCCTGTATTGTTTACACATTGGGGAATGAGTGGTCCAGCTATTCTAAAGCTTTCTTCTAAAGCGGCACAATTCCTGTTTGATCGTTCTTACCAGTTTAAGTATAAGGTGCAATGGCATTCAAATGCAGAAGATTTAATCGATTATTTTAGAAAAGAAACATCGAAACAGCAGATTGGGAACTCTAAAGTAGAGTCATTTCCTGCAAGATTTTGGGATTACCTGATTGTTAAATCTAATGTTGACCGAACAAAAAGATGGGCGGATTTGAATAAGAATGAATTATCCAAATTAATACATTTACTATCTAACGATGAATACGAAGCAAATGGCAAAACAACTTTCAAAGAAGAATTTGTTAGTTGCGGAGGGATTCGCTTAAGGGAAATCAATATGAAGACCATGGAAAGTAAAATCGTGCCTGACCTCTATTTTTGTGGCGAGTTAATGAATATTGATGGGTACACAGGAGGGTTTAATTTTCAGGCTGCATGGACAACGGGATATCTCGTTTCAGAAGGGCTATATGCAAAAAGTTAATCGCTTCTTCTTATTCAATAGAATGATTCACAGCTTTCTTAAATAGCTTAGGTAGTTTTAATGCCAACAATGTTGAAGCTATGTACCTGTTTTTTTCAATAGAACTAATTGTTTGCCTAGAAATCTGAGTTTTATTAGACAATTCTTCCTGTGTTATCTCCAATTTTTTTCTTTATCAGTCAAGTAAATTTTCTGATATCAATTTCTTTAGCTATTTTAGGTTCTGGAATGAATGTCACGCAGAATCAAAAAGAGCGAATAGTAGAACTTGAAAAGGAAGTTGCTGAGCTTAAATCAAGTTTAAATATTGCTCTTGAGGAAAATAAAAGAGGGGCAACATGGTTTCAGAACATTATTGACACATTACCAAATCCATTGTTCATAAAGAATAATAATTCTCAGTACACAACGACTAATGACGCTTTTGAAGGACTAGTTGGAGTGAGTAAGGAAGGTTTAGTTGGAAAAACAGACACAGACTTCTTCTCAGCAGAAGAAGCTGAAGTATTTCTACGTATAGATTCAGAGATTCTGACCAATGGGGGAATCAGTTGGAATGAAGAGAAACTAACTCGAAATGGAGAAACACATGATTTAATTACTTCAAAGGTTCGAGTTTGGGATGGAGAAGGAAATCGATATTTATTAGGATTGATTACCGATATTACCGATAAGGAGAGTCAGCATGTAGAACTCTGGCAAAAGAAAGATGAACTAGAAAGAGAGCGAAAGAATAACGAGACACTTTTAAAAGAGGTACACCATAGAGTAAAAAACAACTTACAAATTATTAGTAGTTTGTTAAGCCTTCAGATGACAAAATTTAAGGAAGTTGAAGTACACAAGGCATTTGAGAATTGTAAACAAAGGATTTTAGCCATGGCAAATGTTCATGAGATCCTGTACAAAACGTCAAATTTTTCAAATATTAATTTTTCAACCTACGTTCAAACTCTTATTCAAAACCTCAAGAACTCTTACAATATTGATAAGGAGATAAATTTTAAAATCGATGTTATCAATATTTTCTTGAATGAAGATATTGCTATTCCATTAGGTATGGCAATTAACGAAATTGTTATTAATTCAATAAAACATGGAAGGGTTGAGGGGCAACAACTAGATATCTATTTAAAGCTCTACGTAAATGGGGATACTTGTATCTTAGAAATTGGAGACAATGGGAAAGGGGTTGGTGAAATAAAGCCTTCAGAACAAATTACTTTTGGTATAGAATTACTAGAGTTATTTTGCAATCAAATTGATGCGAATTTAATACAACAAAGTCAAGCTAAAGGAATCCATTATAAGGTTTCATTTCCTAAGAAGCGTTAATCTTCTATTTCTTCCACCATTGTTCGAATCTTGTGCCTATTTCTGATAATTTTATTTCCTCGCCTATTTTTGGCACGTAATGAGCAAGGTTTAATCGATTTGCTTCCTTTGTAAAACGCTCCACAGGATCAATCCATGAATGAATGGATAATGTAAATGCGCCCCAGTGGATAGGCATTACTTTACTGGCTTTTACGTCAGCAGACGCCTGAGCGCTTTCTTCAGGCATCATGTGAATGTCAGCCCATTTTTCATTGTATTGCCCACACTCCATCATGGCAAAATCAAAAGGGCCATATGTTTCCCCTATTCGTTTGAAATGATCACCATAACCGCTGTCTCCGCTAAAAAATAAGCTTTTACTTTTTCCTTTAATAACCCAGCTTCCCCAGAGTGTTGAAAAGCGATCTCCTAAGCCTCTTCCTGAAAAATGCCTAGAAGGAGTAAAAGCTAGTTGGATATGTTCATAGGTCAGCTCTTGCCACCAATCAAATTCCTCTATTCTGTTTTCTTCAATACCCCAAGATCTTAAATGTGCACCCACTCCAAGTGGAACCATAAATTGATTGGTCTTATCTTTTAAAAGTTGAATCGTGCCATAATCTAAATGATCATAATGATCATGGGAGATAAGCACAACGTCAATTCTAGGAAGTTTCTCAATTTCTATTGGTAAACTACTGGAGTATCTTTTACCACCTAACAAAGGATGAGGAGCTGGGACTTCACCAAGCATTGGGTCAATTAAAATATTTTTACCATCTAATTTTAATAGAAATGCTGAATGTCCGAACCAGAATATTCGATCAGTAGTATCGTTTTGTTCCCAGTTGGTAGAATCTATTTTTTCTACAGGTAATTCAAAATCTGGCTTTGAATTTGGGACTCCTTTGATATAATCAACAAGAGTTGCCATGGTTTCTTTAAAACTCATGTCCATATTCGTTTCACTTAAGTTTTCAAACTTTCCTTTTTTAAAGTGTTTTGATTGTTGATATCTTTTTATATCTGTCTCTTTGTGTTTACCTCCAAATTCAGGACTTAGGTTCATAAAGATGGCTGCTATTAGGATAATTAACAAGATTATACTACCAATTATAATTCCGATCATTTTTATTGTTTTTTTCATTGTGTGCGTGTGCTTTCTTTAGCTAAGTTGGTATTTTTCAAAAATGATATTGGCTATCTCTTCTTTTTGTTTTACTCCTTTTAGGAGGATGGAAGATGCAATGCCATCAATTATCATTAATATAAATTCAGCTTCTAGTTCTGGGTGAGCATATTCTAATTCTTTAAAAATATTAATCACAAGCTGTTTAATTTGTATATACATGGTCTGATCATACTCATCAGCTTGCCATTTCAAAGCGTAAACTAATTTCCAGAATGCATGATCATTGTTAGGAATATTTAGAGGAATACTCAGAATCGCTTTGAGTTGTTCTTTAGGTTCAGTGAATTTTTCGATTTCATTAAATAATGCTTCACCCTTTTCTTTTCCTAATTCAAGTATAGCTTCTAACAAGCCATTTTTATTTTCATAATGTTTAAAAATTAAGCCTTCAGAGACCCCCGCTGTCTTTGCAATTTTAGCAGTAGAAGTAGTACTGTAGCCATTTCTAGAGAATAGTTCAAGGGCTGTTTCGAGTATGATTTTCTTTTTAGACATAAAGTGAGTAATCACTTATAAAATTATGCAATAAATAGATACAATCACATTTTTAAATAATTCCGAAAATTTGATTAAATGCTCATTCTTTCCAAAGGGATTACTTGCCCTGGAATAAACTCTTTTAAAATATAATTTCCAATTCGAACTCTAATTAATCGAAGGGTCGGAAATCCAACAACCGCAGTCATTTTTCTCACTTGTCGAAATTTCCCTTCTTTAAGCGTAACGGAAATCCAAGAAGTGGGGCCGTGTTTGGGATCCCTTATTTTTTGGATCCTAGCGGGGAAATTGGGTTCTTTAATTTTTTTGACGATACAATTACTTGTTGTGAAGTGTTTCCCATTAATCCCAATCTTGACTCCCTGCTGCAGTTCATGGATCGCACGATCATTTATGATTCCGTCGATTTGAGCGAAATATTCCTTTTCTACTTTTTTACTGCGAACTAATTCACTCATCATCCCATCGGTAGTTAATAGCAATAGACCTTCAGAGGGTTCGTCCAGCCTTCCAATAGCCATCGTTCCTTTGGGGAAATCATACAATTCTCCCAACAGTTTCTTTTTTCCCTGCTTTGGTCCGTTGTTAACAAACTGACTAAGGTAGCCATAGGGTTTATGAATCAAAAAATGAGAATGGGTCATCCTCTTTCTAATTCCCATTTCATATACCGACTAATTCCATACCCTGCAGTGGCGCAAATTAGAATCATGTAAACAATAGAAGTGAATGAAATAGTTTGATCACTAAAATACAAGATAATGAACACATGGAGGATATAAATGATTACTCCAAAACCAATGTCATGTTGCTTCCAAGTAAACTGATTTAGGGCCTTTCGATTCATAAAATGTTTTCTAAATCTACATCATCTACAAGATTTGGGAGAGTCACCTTTAAATTAGGTTCCATTTCCATTGCTCTTTTAATGGCATAAGTAGCACCTTCGTTTCTAGCCCAGTTTCTTCTTGCAATTCCATTGTTTACGTCCCAATGCAACATCGATTTTAATCTTCTATCAGTATCAGTACTTCCATCTAATAGCATTCCAAAACCACCATTAATCACTTCGCCCCATCCAACACCGCCGCCATTGTGAATGGAAACCCAAGTGGCTCCTCTAAATGAATCACCAATAACGTTTTGAATGGCCATGTCGGCAGTAAACTGAGAACCATCATAAATGTTCGAAGTCTCTCTGTACGGAGAGTCTGTTCCGGATACATCATGATGATCTCTTCCTAAGATAA
>JAESST010000485.1 GCA_016763995.1 Flavobacteriales bacterium
ATCTTAAGAAAAAGATTGCTAATTTAGATACGGAACTATGAAAATTTTTACAGAAATAACAATCTACTGCGTTGAATATTTAGCATATAGCCTTGTAGATTGCCACTTCTAAAAATCTGAATTATATTCGAGCTCAGGTTATTACTTTAAACAATTTTTTAAAATCTTAAGCTCTTCCACCCTTGCTAGTTCTCCTTCTTTATTGTAGCAGAAGATCAGATTATTCAAGACTCTGTTTACCACGGTAATTTTATCACAAGGCAAGTAAAACTTCTCTTGCATGTCGAGCTTTAATTTAGAAATGTATTTTTCAATGTCTTCATATTGAAACAATGCTCCTTTGTTAAATGGGTCTACATAAAAAAGAATGCATTCTCGATCGACGCTGTCTAGATACTTCATTGGCAAAACAGTATAGGCTGCCACAAAATGCTCTGCCAAATTCACTCCGTAAATTGGCAATTTTAGTCTTCTTGCCAATTCTAAATATAAAAGTGTTATACTAATAGGATTGCCACTTTTAACATCTAACACATTATTGATGTATGAGTTGTTGGCTGAATGAAAATGTCTTTTGTTCCCGTGAAATCCATTGATTTCGAAGAACACTTTATTTAACACACCCACCTTTTCAAGTGCCGTGTAATCGTTTTTCATTTCTAACCAACATTGCTGATAAAGCGACTCTACTTTTTTTCGAATTTCTGTTTCGTGAACATCTGAATATCCGTACTGAGCAATAATAATTGCTGCATCTAATAGACTTCCTTCTTCTTCATTCTTCCAGAGCTGCAACTTCTTTTTTACTTCTTGAAATTGAATTTGATGAATAATTCGCTCAATTCTTTCCTGTAAAATGGCATTAAAAGATCTTTCCCAAGCGGCTTCTAAATCCTTTACTACTTTGTCGCCAAAGCTCAGTAATTCTTGACTAACCTGAGTAAATATTTTCTCGTCAGGATCGTCTAAAAGATTAATTAAAGCGGATATGCGTTGAGGGTCTTTCATGCCTCTCAAAGATAACTAAAGAGATGGCTGTTGATTTTGAATTCAATCAAGTTGTGAACCTCAAAATGTTAAAGAAGCTAAAACAGCACAACTATTCCACTCTACTAGGGCGATAGACGGCTAAAAACGGGATTAATAAAAGGGTGCTAATTCCCAATAACCTAAAGTGGTGAAACAAATCATAATTGCCTCTCCCAATAACGTCTGACCCAATTAAGGGGGTAAAGGCAATTAATAGAATGCATAGAATCGCAAAGCCAATTTTTTGAGTCAGTGTTTTTTGTTCTTTCCAATTGACCATTTGATAATACACCAAGTAACTAATGGCAGGAATGGCAAATAAGAAAGCATATTTCTGCTGATGCGGAAAAATCATTGGGATAATGAGCAAAATATAGGCCAAGGCTCTAAATTCAGCTAGGTTCCGTTGTATTTTACCAAAGGGGGCTTTTAAGAAATAGAGTGTTATCAAAATCAGGAGCAACCTCGATGCATTCGTGATTTGAAACGTAAGTTCTTTCGATAGGTTGACAAAGTTTCTTTGTTGAGGCAATTGCCCATTTGTTTCTGTAAGGTACACGGGAACCATGCCGACTAAAGATTGCGGATTTCGATCCGCCTCAATCAAATGTTCCGAGTTAGATGGATTAATAGTTTCCCACCAACCTGCTAGTAATTCATTGTTATAGTCATTTCCGACAAATACAGCTGGTAAAAAGAGAAAGGCTACTGCACTAATTAGGGTAACAAAAGAAGCTTTAAAATAACCTCTATAAAGCAAGTAGGGAATAATTACTAGAGGCAACAATTTGATATTGGTCATTAAGCCCAGCAAGATTCCTCCTATAATGTATTTATCTTTCTTAATAAATTCCAAGGATTCCAATATTGCCCAAAGCATCAGCATCGTCATTTGAACCATGGCAATGTTGTATAGCAGAAAGCGTATTGAGAAAACCAACACAATAAGCGACCAGATTAGCTGCTCTTTTTCGGTAATTTTTTTTAGATCAAAGTATTTTTTACAGATTACCCAACTCCGATACAGCATTGCCCCAGACATGAGCAACCACAGCAGCTGAGTAATGAACCAATTGAAAGTAAAAGGAACCAACATTGCCGCAAAAAGAGGGCTGTAATAATATTTTAAATCATCTTTAAAATAAGGTGGAGCATAAATATCTTGTTGCTGTATTATCTTTTCAGCTGCATGTAAATACACATCAAAATCCCCTCCATTTGAAGCTGATTTTACGCTTAAAATCGTAAAAACAAGAATCAAGAGTGCTGGTAAGATGTATTGCTTTTTCATGTTAATCAGTAGTCAATCGCTCTAAGACATTATCGATTAATTTTGAAATAACAGGCTTGTAATCTTTGCTAAATGAGTTTGCATATCGATTGGCAACAACTGCACAAACCGTACATGCTTCATGTCCCATCAACGAACTTAGACCGTATAAAGCGGACGTTTCCATTTCATAATTTACTATTTTATGACCCTTATAATTGAATTTTCTTAAATCTTCATTTACTTCAGTATGCTTGGGTAGCAATCTTAATCTCCTTCCTTGAGGTGCATAAAATCCATTTGCTGTCATGGTAACTCCTTTGTGAAAGCCTTTCCCCACTTTCTCAATCAAACTTTCGGATCCTTTTACCAAGTAGGGTCGATTAAACTCTTCTCTCCATTCAGTTTGCGACTTAAATGCAGTAAACAGCTCTTGTTCTTCTGCATTCATTTTAAAGTTGTAGAAATTCATCAAGCCATCTAATCCAATCGCATGTGTTGAAACAACAACCTCGTCAGAAGGAACACTTTCCTGAATCGATCCACAGGTTCCAATTCTCACAATTTGCAAAGAAGTCAGGTTCTCTTTTACAGTTCTTTTTTCCAAATCGATATTCACCAATGCATCCAATTCATTTAAGACAATATCAATATTATCTGTTCCAATTCCGGTAGCCATTGCGGTAATTCTTTCCCCATTAAATATACCAGTATGAGTGATAAATTCTCGGTTCTCTACTTTTGTTTCAATGCTGTCGAACTTTGCTGATATGGTTGCTATTCTATGTGGGTCGCCAGCTACAATAATTTTATTAGAAATTTGCTCAGGTCGAAGCGCTAAATGATAGATAGAGCCATCTGGATTTAAGATTAGTTCTGAAGGATGTATCATAAAAATGCTTTATTACGAAACTACAAAAAACATATGGTAGAAGTAGTTGTTTTTTTTCATCAATGAACAAGAATTGAATACCTTTATAAAAAATAAATTTGCTATGAAGAATCCCTTTCAAGTTAACAAAATATTAATTCCAATCGATCTTTCTGATACTTCTAAATTAGCATTTGAACATGCTGCTTACCTGTGTCAAAAATTTGGTTCTTCATTACATTTACTACATGTTTACAAAACTTCTTCGGTTGATGTATTGCCTAATTTAACAGCCACTAGTCCTGTTGTTTCTAATGCTGCTAATTTAAAAGCAATGGTTACGGAAGAATTAGATTTATTGGGTAAGGAGTTTAGCGATAAATATAATGTTGCTTATAATATTGAAGTTCGTGAAGGAAGTGTTGCCAAAGAAATTATAGAAACTGCCAAAGAAGTTAAAGCAGATCTCATTGTGATGGGAACACATGGCATGAGTGGCTTTGAAGAGTTTTTTATCGGAAGCAATTCTTATAGAGTAGTTACTTCATCTAGTATCCCAGTTTTAACTGTGCAACAAAAAGCAACAAAAATGGGATTTGAAAACATTGTTCTTCCAATTGACAATAGCCCTCATACAAGAGATAAAGTTTCTCAAGCAGTTGCAATCGCAAAGACGTTCAACAGTAAGATTCACATTGCAGCATTGATAAGAGAAGAAAACGAAGAAGACCAGAAAATCTTCAACCTTAAAGTGAGACTAGTAGAAGAGCATTTAGATCATAATGAAATTCAGCATGAAACGAGAGTGCTTCATGGAGAAAACATTGCTGAGATGACCTTAACATTTGCAGAAGCTGTAAAGGGTGATCTTACTATTATCATGACAGATCAAGAAAACTATACTGGTTTCTTAGTTGGTCCATATGCGCAGCGAATTGTGAATCATTCTAAAACACCCGTTTTAAGTGTTACCCCGATTGGAACCATTGAAGGATTTTCGCAAGATCAATTGGGTGGAGCAAGCAATCCTTTTTAATCTCCATCTAAACAGATGCAAGTTGAATTAATCACAATAGGGGATGAAATCCTTATTGGCCAAACGATAGATACTAACTCTGCGTGGATGGGTAAAACCTTAAATGCAATTGGAGTTAAAGTCAGCCAGATCACCTCAATTAAGGATGAGCGAGAGGCAATTGTAGATGCTTTGCAAAAGCAGAAGCTTCCAATGCAAAACTTGTTCTTATGACTGGAGGTCTCGGTCCAACCAAAGACGACATTACTAAGCACGTTTTGTGTGATTATTTTAACACAGAATTGGTCAGAAATCAAGAGGTGTTGGATCGCATTCAATCGTTTTTTGAGACAAGAGGCCGTAAAATGTTAGAAAGTAATAATCAACAGGCGGATCTTCCAAAGGCCTGTACTGTTTTGTTAAATGATATGGGCACCGCAAGCGGAATGTGGTTTGAGAGAAACAATACCATCTTTATCAGTATGCCGGGTGTGCCTTATGAAATGAAGCACTTGATGAGTGCTCGAGTCATTCCTAAAATTCAAGAAAAATTCAAGCTGCCCGCAATCTTCCACAAAACGATCATGACAGAAGGCGTTGGAGAATCATTTTTAGTTGAAATCATCAAAGACTGGGAGGATAGCTTGATTCAAGAAAACATAAAAGTGGCTTACTTACCTTCTCCAGGAATTGTTAGAATTCGACTGACTGCAGAAGGAAATCAACTTTCTGATATCAAAGGAAAAGTTCTGCGAAAAGCGGAAGAGCTAAAAACATTAATTCCTGAAACCATTTATGGTGAGGATGATATTTTAATGGAAGAAGCAATTGGAAACTTCCTAAAGGAGAACAACAAAACCATTGCTACTGCAGAGAGTTGCACTGGTGGCTACATTGCTCATTTACTTACTTCCATCGCAGGAAGCTCAACTTACTTCAAAGGAAGTATTGTTTCGTATGCAAATGAGGTTAAAATAGATGCTCTAGGCGTAAGTGAAGAAGATTTAAACACACACGGAGCAGTGAGTCAGCAAGTGGTGGAACAAATGGCTATGGGTGTGAGAAAAAGCATGAATACAGATTATGCTTTGGCTAGCTCTGGAGTTGCCGGACCTGATGGAGGTTCAGAAGAAAAACCTGTCGGAACTGTTTGGATTGCATTTGCTTCCAAAAACGCAGTTTTCTCAAAAAAGTTCTTATTCGAACAAAACAGAGAACGGAACATTCGAAGGTCTGCATTAGCAGCTATGAGTATGTTGAGGAGGCAGGCTAGGTAATCAAGGGTTATACAAATTAACATATCCGCTTTTCGCTTCAATGTCAACCAATGGAGTCGCTTTTTCGCTGCCATAAAAGCCCTTGTATCGTATTTCATCTTTGTACACATCTTGAGAAACGATTGTAGATTTTTGCGAAAAGCTAACTCTCTTATTACCTGTAATGAACACATTAAACTGATATTGAGTTCCCGTGGCAAAATCTACTTCGTAATCTGTACTTGAGCCTACCATTCTGATCAGCTCAAAGTCCGGTTTCACCTCTTTCACCGTTACATCTCCGTAGGTAGTATTTAAGTCTATTAACTTAGAAACGCCTTTAACTCTTATGTGACTAAAACTTGATTCCCCTCTTAAACTTTCTACTTGATCAACTCTCAGTTCATCACTTTTACTTTTAATTGCCAATCGTTTAACTTTCAATATTTCAATAATAGAAGACTTCGTTTGTAAACTTATATTGTCTGCTTTATCTAAGATTAAACTTCCATAATCTATTTTCAGCAATCCATTATCAACTTGCTTGATCAATGCTTTCCCATATTTCACATAAATACTTCTAGCGTCAGCTATATCTCTTGCTCTTAAATCACCATGAGACAAAGTCACTCTCAAGGGACCTAAATAATCTGGCAAGTAAACGTCTCCAAATCGGTTCTCAATTGTCAAACGGCATTTTGAAGGCAGATAAACGATATAGCTTACCTCTAGCTTCTTTTCAGAACTCAATAGGCTTTTCAAGTCCATTTTTCCCCTCTTCCAAATAGCATTTCCAGAAGTCCATTCAGTAGAAATAACTACACTCGTTTCACTACCCCGACAAACTACTTCCACCATATTTAAGAGCTTATCTATATCTGCATATCCTTTATCTGTTGATGCAGTTATAGTGGCTTCTAACTTAAAACTGTCCTTCTCCCAAGTCACTACTTGAATTTCTCCATATTGGTTATTTAGCTCAATGTAAGCCTGACTAGAAATAGCATAGGCAACATTCTTCACTTTAGTTTCCTCTAAATTTCCTGCTTTTACAAAGCTTGAAAAGAAGAGAACACAACAAATCGCAACTCCTTTATATAGCATTTGTTTCATATTTTTTATTTTTTGATTCTGTTCCATCTGATTTGATCTGATCTAACATTTCTTTTAATAAATTGAGTCGTAATCTGTAGTTCTGAATCAAGGCTTCTATAATTCGTTGATCATTCACTTGATCGCCCATTTCCAATTTTAAATGATCAAATTCTTTTCGTAATTCTTTGATTTCTTCAATCAACGTTTCATCATCTATCAGCTCCACAAGTTCATTCATCTTCTGATCAATTTCCGCTGCATAATAATTTTCTGCTTCAACGAATTCGGAAGAATATCCCTGTTCTTGTGTTTCTTGTTTTTGAGTGTCTGCCGTTACTGGTGTATCAACAAGTTCACGATTCATTAAAAAATAACCCGCTGTTAACGCAACAATTAGAATTGCGGCAAGTCGATACACCTTCCAAAGCGGTACTAGTTTTGGAGATTTTTTCTCTACAGGATCCAACTTTTCTTCAATAGAATTCCACAAGTCTTTTGGCTTTCGTTGATTCAACTCGACCTTATTCTCGTCAATGAATTCTTTCCAAGGCTCTTTATCAGTTGTTTTCATCTGTATTTTTTTTATTTTTTCTATCGGTCAGATGCAATTCGTTATTTAACATCTCGGTTAGTATTAAGAGTTATTATGGCTCATTTCATATGGCATTTGTATTAACAATTCTCTCATTTTCTTTTTGGCTCGATTCAGTTGAGATTTTGAGGTCGATTCCGTTATTCCTAATTCTTCTGCTATCTCTCTGTGTGAATATTCTTCGAAGAGATACAAACTAAATACTACACGATATCCCTCTGGCAATAACTCCAAAGCACCTTGCACCTGATTAACTGAATAAGTCGGTAAATTCGGCTCATCTTCTTCTGCGATACTTTCTTCACTCTCATCTTTTAAGTGTTCAATTTTGTCTTGTTGTCTTTTTCGTTGTTTAATGTGATTTAAAGATCCATTTACTACGATACGTTTAAACCATGCTCCAAAAGAAGCTTCCTCTCGAAAGCTTTCAACTTGCCGAAACATTCGGATAAAAGCTTCTTGCAATACATCTTCTGCTTCTTCTTGCTGGTTCACTATTCGATAGCAAACACTAAACATTGGTTGAGCATAGAGCTGATACAACTTTTGTTGCGCCTTACGATCATTCAATTTACAGGCTTGAATTAGCTCTAAATGCGGATGGGTAATAGTTAAACTCAATTAATCTTTCACTTAAATCACAAATATGCTAAAACCAGCCCAATTTCAATCCTACTTTCCCTGTAAATCCACTAAGTTCTTCATCGCTCAAGCCAATTACATCATTATCGTATATGTATCGGTAAGTTGTTCCAAGGTTCAGTCTCAAATTCCTCAATAAATTGATTTCTAAATTTAACCCGGGCTCAAGCACTACAAATACATCATCGTCAAACGCTTCATATTTTTTAAGGTCTATAGGGTCGTCTTCAAATGGCTCATAACGTCTTTTTTTCAACCCAATTCCTCCAACTCCAAACAGAATAGGCAAAGTAACATGTACTGCATGCCTATTTCCTATCACAGGCTCTATGACCAAGCCCCCATATCCAAAATCTATTTGATACAATTTATTCTCGTCATCGTAGGTGTCTGCCTCCACTTTTGTCGTAAGCCCATAGCCTGCAAAACCAATATTAAATTTCGAAGAAAAAACCCCTTTAATTGCTCCACCAACTAATAAGCCTGATTGTCCATTAATTTCTCCAGCCTTGGCTTCTACTTCTAAAAAGCCGCCAAAGCCACCGCCATTTCCAAACAAAGTTTGAACCTGGTTATTCCTTTCTATTCGTTCTTGTGCATTTAACTGTTTGAGCTGAGATAGCAGCAGCACGACGATTATAATTCCTATTTTTTTCATTTATTTCTGCTGATTAAATGGTTAAAATTCAATTCTATATTTTAAGATCGGTAAGAGTCCAAATTGTAATTCCTCTTCTATCTTTTGTGTATCATCATCGTAAGAGTATCCGAATATATTTTCTCTATTCGTTACATTTTGAACTTGAAGCGAGATAATGTGCGCTACTTTTTCACGATTAATGCGATAGCTAGAAGTTAAATCCAGTCTCCAATAATCTGGCACGCTTTCCGCAAACTCTTTGCCTTCTATCGTTACTTCTTCTTGCGCTAACTTAGAAGCTTCCAAATCAATTTCAGTATATCGATTACCTCCTGACAAAATTCCTTTCAGGTTCATTCCCAATAAATTCTTCTTTGACTTTCCAACCTTATACTCCTTCCCTCCTAAAAGCGTGAAACGATAATTGGCATTGTATCTTCCATTGTAAGTATTCCCATCTAATGTTTTGTATTTAGAATCGAAAATAGATCCTGTAATCATGTAATATGCTCCTTCGTTAAAGAAACGCTCAAAAGTTATTTCAGCTCCTACATTGTAAGCTGTTCCTCTATTCACTAAGTCGTCTGTTGTAAAACCACTTGATGAATTTAATGCTGAATTTGGACTTGTAATGTCATTTTCTACTGGAACATCGAAAAGCGACTGATAATACAGCTCAGTTTTTAAATGAAGGTGTTCGTTCAACATTCTATCGTATCCGATCACATAGTGAATCGATTTCGTTAAATCTAGGTCTTTATTGGGCTGAAAATAGCTTCCATCGGCTCTTTGTTGTTGAGCCATATATGCACTCATGCCTTCTAATCTACTATGCATTCCCGCTCCAAAACTTAAACTCTGTCCTTCTGTAAATTTCCAACTCAAGCCAACTCTTGGCTCAATGCTATAGTTATTGTTCAGCTGAAAATACAACCCGTGCAAGCCACCATTTAAAGTCCAATCTTCATGAAATTTATACTTCCATTGCCCGTATGCTTGCAACACATCTGCCGAGCCATCATTTCTTAAAAAGTCTTTGTACTGTTGGTCATCATCATCTCTCCCGCTTGAAAACAAGTCAAAGAATTTACGACTAGCAATTACTCCTCCTCTAAAGGTATTTCTAGCATTCATCTTCTTATTCAAATAAGTCGAAACTCTGACATCTGTATTGTTTATTTGTTCTTGATACAGTCGTATTTCTTTTAAATTAACTGGAGAGATAGAATCTACTTCAAAACCAATTCTCTGAGCTGTTACTGCCACAACAGTTTTTAGGTATGTTCCAGAATTAAAAAAGTATTTATGCTCTAATCCAACCACCCCCATATCAGAAGTGAATTGAGAATCATAATAATCTTCTCCATCTTCAAAATCTGAAGTGTCATCCGGAGTAAATTCTTCTGACAAACTCAAGCCTCCAATTCCAAAAAGGCCAAAGTTTCCGTATTTCTCCGTCGGCAAGAAAAAATTAAAGGACAAATCTTGAAATAGGTTATTATCATCAAAATCTAATATTCCTAAACCTGTCAACATTCCCAAGGTAGAATATCGATAATTGATTAAATAAGAACCTTTGTTTGGGCCACTAATTGGGCCTTCTGCAGAAACGTCTGTTCCTAATAATCCAAATTGAAAAGCACGCTCCGCTTTGTGTTGATTACCTTTTCTCAAATTAATATCAAATACTCCAGAGGTAGCATTTCCATATTCCGCAGGAAATGCCGCAGTAAAAAAATCAGAATTATCAATCATATTGTTACTAAAAACACTGATTCCTCCACCCGAGGCTCCAACATCTGTAAAATGATTTGGGCTCGGAATCTCAATTCCATTTAATCGCCACAATGATCCTCTTGGAGAATTCCCTCTTACTACAATTTCGTTGAGAATATCATCATCACTGTTTACTCCGGCTAAAGACAAAGCCATTCGTGCAGGATCATCTAAACTTGCTGCATATCGTGATGCTTCCTCCATTGTAAAAGAGCGAGCACTAACGGTTGCCATGTCATTATTGGCTTCGTTATTCTTAGGCCCTCCAGTAATTACGACTTCCTTAATGTTAACTAAAGATTCTACCAAAGAAACTCTTATAATTACTTCTTTCGCTGATCCAACTAATACGTTCGGAAGAACAACATCTTCATATCCTAAAAAAGTTATTTTCAAAGCATGTCTTCCAATAGGCACTTCTGTCAACTCAAAATCTCCGTTGATATCGGAACTAACACCTTTTGCAGAATTTGTAGTTAAAAGTATAACATTTGCTCCAGGTAAAGTGGATTCAGATTCTCGATCGAAAACAGTTCCTCGAATCGTTTGAGTTAAGCTTTGACTAAAAAGGCCACTTGATATTATAAGACCAATAATTAAAAGAGAAATTCGCATTTGTTTTGTTTGGTTTGCCTTAAAGACAATGCGAATTGGAAAGGTTGCATAGATTAACTAATAATTTTTAAATCCCCAATTAATACTCGGAAAATAAGTTCTTAGCTCTTTTTTCCATTTCATCTGCAATCACACGACCATCTTCATCTTGTTCTTTAAGATTCTTAATAATGTTACGGTAGCTTACAACATCTCGATCTTGACTTAACTTGAAAACAGTATCAAATTCTTTTACTTCAATTTCAAAAGCGACAATTGTACCTATGACTCTTTGTTTAAATTCTGAGGGCAAATTATCAAATATAGTTGTTGACTTTTGGTTCTGATCTTCAAAATGTAATGATGTTATTCTAAGTACATCTTCTAGCTCGCTATCCTTTAAAAACCTGATGGTTCCGCTTGCGTGTACACTCATATAATTCCATGTAGACGGAGTATATGGATTGCTATACCAAGTGCCACTTACATAGGTGTTCTTACCTGTAAAAACTGCAAGTACATTTTTATTATTTAAAAAAGCCTTATGATGGTCCGTATTTTTCATAATATGACCTCGCAGTAGTTTCCTACCTCCTTTATTTTCAATAAAAACTGGTAATTGTGTTACAACAGGTTTGTTTTCCGAATCGCATCCAGTTAAAAAAGCAAAAGGATACTTTTCTACGAATTCTTTAATTTCTTGTTTGTTATGATCTTTATGATATGGGAGATCGTACATAAATTTTAGGTTTAAGCTTATTAGTTAAAACAAAAATCTATATCCTTTTTAAGTAAAAAGTTGTCTTATGGCAATTAATAATTCTTAGAAATTTGTTCCCTAATTCGACTTAAAGATGTTGGTGTAACTCCAATAAAAGAAGCGAGATATTTTTGAGGTATTGTTTTTAAATATAAAGGTTTGTCTAACAAATCCAAATATCGTTTCTCTGCTGAATCTGTTTGAAGTGCTGTAAACCTATTTATTAAATTGAGAATCACATCTTCCCAAAAATTTCGCATCATCTCTTGCATTTTTGGTTGAGCTAGATAAAGCTTATCTAATTCGATTTTTGGAAGGTACAATACTTCGCTGTCTTCTATTGCTTGAAGAAAATAGTTTGAAGGGTTTTCACTGATAAAGCTATAAAGTTCAACTGCAGAAGAGCCTTGAAAAGCGAACCAAACAGATACCTCAACACCATCTTTCAAATAATATAGGCGTAAACAACCTTTTTGAACAAATAAGAGGTCTTTACAAGTTTTACCTTGACTCAATAAATAACTATTATTCTTAACCGTTTTAGTTTTAAACTTATTAGAAATGTCTTCTAATTCATCATCTGAAAGCTTGACATATTTGGCAATAAATTTTTTTAGATCAGTATTCATAGTACTTGAATAGTTTGTCTTTCACAACGCCTTCTAACGGTTTAGCTTACCTACATTTAATGCAATTTAGATTCTGTTATCTAATGTTACATTTTGTGATGTAAACTTAATTGCAATTGATTCTTGCTCCAATTATCTGTTGTTTGATTCATAATACCTAACTGAATTTTAAGTCCTTTTTTAACTATGTAGCCCAATGCTGCGTAGAATCGGTTTCGATCAAATATTTCCACACTCTTATCGTTGCCAATATTTCGCTGCCCATTGATAAATACTTCATTATAGAGAGCCAAGTAAATCGTATTCTCTTCCATAGCTACTTTGTTTAATGCAATATTTAAAAACAAGTTATATCTGTACCGTGTTCTAAAATCATGACTCTCTACAAATCGTTGTTCGAAACGAAAGCGATGATTCGTGTAGAATCGATTCCCAAATTTAACAGGGAATAGAGCTTCTTGATAAATTCTACTCTCAGTTGTTGTTGAATTTTCAGATCCAAAACTTCCGGTAGTCACATTTCCATAGCCGAGCGTTAACTTGATGTCAGCATTCTTCGGTTTATAAGTAATCCCTCCTCGTAATAATAATTGTTCAAGATCTCCAGCTATGTTCCAATTTCGGTATTGAATATCTCCCTGAACACCCCACGAGCTCTCTTTAAATGTTGTATTGAAGAAGTACATATACCATGCACCCAATTCGTCTTCATTTATCTGGGCATTTCCAATCTTTGGTAAGATAAAGGAAAGGCTAACTACTAATAAGAATAAATTCTTTTTCATTTTAAAATAATATTACACACTTTGCAAAAACACCTAAGTTGATTTAAGGCCTGCTTTCTTCCACCATTCTATACCCCCCTAAAAGATCTGCTTCCACATTCTTTCTAGCTTTCCACTACTGTTAGTTCTCGTAAATCCGGGATCACAACCTACACAAGCATTATACATTAGGTTTGACTTTCTCAATCTTGCAAACTCTAATGGAATAAGCTAACGACTTTCAATTGACGCACTTTTATCCAATGTTGCTACTTGGACAAAAATTGGAATGTCATTTTTTAATAGGTGGCTCTGAATATGACTCATAACTAACTAATTATCCTAATAAAAATACAGCAATTGTTATGCATACTAAGTAATTTATTAGAAAGCTTATCAACAAGTTAATACACAATCTGACAGTTTGGCTAAACTGCGTTTTAATGCAGTTTAAGTTTTCTTAGGCAATTGTTACATTTAATCATCAAATCCCAATTTCCTAAATATCAAATTTATTCGCGGGCTTTTATATAGTGTGTTTACAGGTAAACTATGTTTAAAATTATCTTGACACCCTTTACCCATAATCAACAAACTGCCATATTCTAGGACCATAGTATTTTCTTCAATCCAACCACCATTTTTCCCTTTAGTCCATTTTTTGTCGATTCTGTCAAAATGTACATTTAGCGCAACACCCTCTGTCAGAGTCTCAGTAACTTTAAAGTCCATCATTGAAGGACTTGTTTGTCCATGCACTTCACCTTCCTTATCTGCAAGTCCTTTTTCTTCTGTTTCCTTTGTTCTTTTAATCCAAACCTTATTTCCAAAAGTGTCAAACATTATTTTCTCTTTAGATTATTCTGCTGAGAGATATTCAGAAAAATATAAATCCATTCTAATTTTTCTCCTGAGTTTTCTATGTAAATATTAATTGGCATTTATTGGTTCTTTTTTCATGCTCCACAACAATTGGCTAAATGCACTAGTATTTAACCCTCTAATGTCCGTTAAAAATAAATAAGTGAGACTATTGCAACGATTACAATCTTAGATGTATCTGGCAAATTAGTAAGGGAATATACACAAGAAATTGCAAAGAGCCACCAAGTAGACATCTCTAGTTTAGAAACCGGAATCTATATACTTAGAGTAACACAAGCCAATCAAGTGCATACTCTTAAATTGATAAAGGAATAAAAAACCCTATCATAGCTTATCATACAAGCCTCATCTTAGATGGGCTTTTTTTATTAAAAACCTACGAGTTCTTCAATCACATCCTCTCCCCTTTGCACTTTCACCAAGGCTGAATCCCCTTTTTCAAAAAGGCTCAAACCTTTCATATAGGCTTGCATTCCATCTACTACTAGAGTATCAATTTGGATCACTATGTCTCCTTTTTCAAAGCCTGCCACAAAAGCTGGACGATCTTCTGTTACACCGTCAATTCGCATTCCTTCTCCTTGGAATAAATAATCGGGCATTACACCTAAAGTCACTGTAAATCTTGGCGTATCTCCCGTATCATCCTTTGTTTTAATAAAAACGAGTTTTTCTTTTGAGTCTAATTCTTGAACCAAGCCAGACACTAATTTCCTAAGGCTTCTGATTCCTTTGTAATTGATCTTTTGGGCATCGTCAGATGGTTTGTGATAATCCTCGTGTTGACCTGTGAAAAAGTGTAGAACTGGAATATCTTGTAAATAGAAAGAGGTATGATCTGAAGGCCCTACTCCAGATTCTCCGTATATCATATTTAGATTTTCAAGGTTCACTGCTTCCAAGCTTCCTTTCCAATTCTCAAAAGTTCCTACTCCATTAACAGCAAACCCTTTACTTGTATCTAAACGCCCCACCATGTCGAAATTGATCATGTAATTGACTGAAGCTAACTCTACAGTCGGATGTTTACAATAGTAGTTAGACCCTAACAATCCCATTTCCTCTCCTGAAAAGGCCATGAAAATATAGTTATTGTTCTTCGGTGCTTTTTCCTTCTTCAAGTTTTCTGCTAATTGCAACATCAGAGCAATTCCACTAGCATTGTCATCTGCTCCATTGTGAATAGCACTATCTTTTTCAGCGTGTAATGAACCTGAAATCCCATGTCCTAAATGATCGTAATGAGCTCCAATGATAACTGTTTTATCTACTCCATTATCTATTAAGCCAATTACATTCGTTACTGTAATAGTGTTCGCAGTAGTATCTATTTTTTCTTCATGGGGGTTTACTTTAGGCGTAAAGTCGAAAGTTTGAAAGAAGCCCTCTTCTCCTTTTCCCGTGAGACCTAATGCTTGCATCCGTTCTGCAATGTATTCTGCTGCCAAGCGTTCTCCTTTAGTCCCAGTTTCTCTTCCTTCTAATTCTTCAGATGCTAAATATTCCACATCTGCTTTCATTACTTGTAAGCGATCTACTTTCTTTTCTTGTTTACAAGAGAACAAAGCAAATGCAATGACAATAAGAGTACTTAACTGTTTCATTTAAAAAATATTTAGCTCAAAACTACTTAATCTTAAGGCCTGATTTATCTAAAAACTTATCTTCGCGGCCTAATTTGAAAACATGAAAAATTTCTTTTTTGCCTTGATCAGTTTTTGCCTTTTTGCTTGTGGTTCTACAGCACCTCCTAAAGAAGAGACTATCGACACTGAAATTAAAGTAGATACTATTGCTGAAGTATCGATTATTAATGAAGGAGAATCGCACTTCAGGAGCTTAACGCAACTTACTTTTGGAGGAGATAATGCAGAAGCATATTGGAGTTTTGATGATAGCAAGTTGGTGTTTCAAGTAACTAATCCTGACTGGAATTTAGAATGTGATCAAATCTATGTTTTTGATTGGCGAAACGATGATTTAACGCAACAAATGCCTCAATTAGTCAGCACAGGTTTAGGTAGAACTACTTGTTCTTATTTCTTACCAGGCGACACGACTATTGTCTATGCTTCTACCCATTTAGTAGATACTCTTTGTCCTCCAGTTCCTGAACGAACCAATGGCAAATACGTTTGGCCGATTTACGAAAGCTTCGATATTTTTACCGCAGATTTAGAAGGCAATCTGATTGCTCAATTAACCGATGAGCCAGGATACGATGCAGAAGCTACAGTTTCACCAAAAGGCGATAAAATTGTATTTACTTCTATGAGGACAGGAGACTTAGAATTATTTACCTGTAACATAGACGGATCTGACTTAAAGCAAATCACAGATGAGCTAGGCTATGATGGAGGAGCTTTCTTCTCTCCCGATGGCAGTCAATTAATTTTTAGAGCATCACGCCCAACAACTGAAGCGGAGGTCAAAGAATACAAAGACCTTTTAGCAAACGGACTGGTTCAGCCTACTAACATGGAACTTTTCATTTGTAATGCTGATGGCTCAGAGTTAAGACAACTGACAGATTTAGGACAGGCAAACTGGTGTCCTTTCTTCCATCCTTCTGGAGAGAAAGTAATTTTTGCTTCTAACCATACTACTGAAAGAGGTTTCCCTTTTAATCTTTATATGATTAATGTAGATGGAACAGGATTAGAACAGGTGACTCACGATGACACATTCGATGCTTTTCCTGTTTTCTCAAACGAAGGAAAACATCTTGTTTTCTCTTCAAATAGAAACAATGGAGGGACTAGAGAAACCAATTTGTTTGTGGCAGAATGGGCGGAATAGTTTAAAAACCTACTTTCCTAGACTTTACGTGCTCTATTAGAACTCCAACACATCCCATTTCTCTAATCTTAAGCTTGCTTTTATTTCCTGAACCAGGAATGATTACTCGTATAATTAGACTCATTGGGCCTTCGGCAGTAAATTCAATCTTACTTGAATATCCATCGTCTGCATTATCGTATAACATTTCTTTTACAACCTTGTATTTTGGACCTTCCTTCTTAGTAGGAGCTATTTCTTCACTATAGCTATCAGAATAATCATCTTCCGAATATTCTTCGCTTGTCGTTTCCTCTGCAAGCTCTGTATTTTCTTTTATCTTGACACGATTTTTTTCAAAAATCTGAAATTGAATTCCATCCCCTAAAATATCTTCTGTACAAACAGTAATTCTATAATCTAGTCCTTTGTAAGCGACTAAATGGAACTCGGAAGATTGACCTTCTCCAAGAATTGCACTCTTCGACTGACTGTCATATTTCATCATTATCCCGTCTCTATCTCCACAACTTTTCTTATGGTATAAAGAACATTCAGTTTGAGCAAACACACTCAAACTGAAAAACGTTATTATTAAGCTTGCTAAATACTTTCTCATCTATGTTACTCTTTTTCTCCTATTATTCTAGTTCTATATTCTTCCACTGCACTTTTTAATGCCTTAAACTGAACAACGCTCATTAAAATTATTCTTCCCTTTCCAAAAACGAGCTTAGTTCCTTTATTTTTTGTTGTCTTAGCTGAACTCTGCTCTTCCAAAGAAGCAAATACACTTCTTACTTTTTGAATTGCTTCGATTTCTTCTTTTACTCCTATTTCAGCTTCATTCTTCTTAAGATAAGTGTAGAGATTTCCAAAGGGGATTTTTTGAGCTGCAATCCTTGTTGCTGTTGGAGAAGAAGGATCAAATTCTTCTATTGTATTAAGCGTAATGTGCAAACTTTCTATCCAACCACCAAGAGACATTAATGCTAATTTCCCTTCTTGTCCGTTTCTTTCTAAAAACTCTACTGCTCGATAGTATGAGTCTCCTGCAATCAAAGCCAACGAATCAGGAGTTTCCATATTCGTTTGTACTTGTTGCATCATCTCTTCTGTCATTATTTCTGAAATGTGCAATTCAGCACCTATTCTTTTTACCACCCGGTACAAACTAATTGTCGATTCAATATCTTGGTAAGCTGCTGCATAAGCTAAATCTGCAGTATAAACTCCAAAATTTAACGCCTTTTCGGAAGGAGTAATGTATTGATCTGCTCTTCCAATATCATTCATTAAATCTTTAGAATACGTCAATCCATTATCATTAATAAATCCAAACATTTGTTCGGGAGAAGGAATAGGATAAAACGCTCTTTGGTTATGTTCTTCGATTGGTGCAGCGGCCTCTTTTTCTATAGCCGATTCTTCAGTCTTATTTTTTCTATTTTGATTTTCATCAGAACAGGAAACAACTACGGCCATTACAAAAAGTGAAAAGATAATTTTTTTCATTTTGTTGAATTTGTGTCTAAGTTATAAAAAGCTTCAGACTATTCAAGATATGTTCGAGTAAATTTTGCCAGATTAATTGTTAACAGTTTTACTTCTTAAAACATGCAATCCTGAATAAGTTAGGAATCCATTCAGAATCAACAATTCAAACCCAAATTGATAACCGTTGAGCCATTCTACAGAATTAGCTTGTAATACGTAAGCTACTACAGGGCTAATTAAACATACGAAGGGCACCCATTTATCTTTGACTGAATATCGATGAAATAAACCAAACGCGTATAAACCCAATAAAGGGCCATAAGTATAGCTCGCCACCTTAAATAGACTACTAATCACACTTTCATCGCTAATAAAACTAAAAATGAGAATGACCAAATACAAAACAAAAGACATGACAATATGGGTTCTCTTTCGCAAGGATACAGCTTCTTCTTCTGGCTTATTTTTAACTTCTAGAAAATCAACACAAACGGAAGTTGTTAACGCCGTTAAAGCAGAATCTGCACTAGAGTAAGCCGCTGCAATCAACCCTAAAATAAAGAAAACAGCCACTGCAGGCCCTAAAGAACCACCTAAGGCTAAAGAAGGAAAGAGCTCATCTGTTTTGCTAGGAATTTCGATTCCATTTTCGTTCGAGTAAATAAACAACAGTGCTCCCAAACACAAAAAGAACAGATTAACGATGACTAAAATCACACTCATAGACAACATATTCCACTTGGCTTCCTTTATGTTTTTACAACTTAAATTCTTCTGCATCATATCCTGATCCAAACCAGTCATTACTATTGTTAAGAAAGCTCCACTCAAAAATTGTTTCCAAAAGAAATTACTTGCTCTCCAATCTTCGAAGAAAAAAACTTTCGAATAACTGCTGGAATCAATCCTATTTATTAAATCAGCAAAATTCAATTCCATTTGCCCTCCAATCTGATAAATAGCCACTCCAACTGCTAATAACATAAATAGAGTTTGTAATGCATCTGTCCACACAATGGTTTTAATTCCACCTTTAGATGTATATACCCAGATTAATAAAATTGTAATGGCAACTGTTAAGTAATATGGAATTCCCCAATCGTTAAAAATTGCAATTTGCAATACGTTAGCAACTAAATACAAGCGAAAAGCAGCCCCTATTGTTCTAGAAAGTAAAAAGTAAAATGCTCCAGTTTTGTAACTCCAAAATCCAAACCGTTGATCCAAATAGGTATAAATGGAAGTTAGTTTTAATCGATAATACAATGGCATTAGGACATTCGCTACCACTATATAACCCAATAAATAGCCCAAAACCATTTGGAGGTAAGAGAACTGACTAGTTCCAACCCAACCTGGAACTGAAATAAAGGTAACTCCTGAAAGTGAAGTACCAATCATTCCGAAAGCGACCAAGTACCAAGGTGAATTTCTGCTTCCTAAAAAAAATGAATCATTATCACCCTTTTGAGCTGTTAACCTACTAATAATGATCAGGAAAATAAAGTATATTGCTACGATCCCCGCAATTAAACTTGAGCTCATTTAGTTGAGATTAAATCGTTTCTGCGCCATTTCAACGATATCTTCTCCGATAGCCAAACTTGCTGTAGCAGCAGGCGATGGAGCATTCAATACGTGAATGCTGTTATTCTTATATTCAATTTTAAAATCTTCGATCATCACCCCATCAGAACCAAGCGCCATTGCTCTAACTCCTGCTCTCCCTGGTCTAATATCATCCATCGTTAAGCTGGGAATCAAACCTTGCAGCCTGTTTAAAAATAGCTTTTTACTAAAAGCACGTTTGTATTCATCCAAACCAAAACGCCAATGTTTCCCAAACAATTTCCATGTCCCCCTATAACTCAATGCATCTACTGTGTCTTTCAGATCAAAATCTGTTTTACCATATCCTTCCCTTTTAAAAGTGAACACAGCATTCGGGCCACATTCAATTTCGCCATTGGTCATTCTTGTGAAATGAACTCCTAAAAATGGAAAAGCTGGATTTGGGACTGGATAAATCAAATGTTTCACCTTGTGTTTCGCCTGATCTGTCAATTCGTAGTAATCTCCTCTAAACCCAACAATTTGCAGGTCCAAATCAATACCATCTTTCTTGGCCAATCGATCTGATTGTAGGCCACCGCAGAAAATAAAATGCTTTGCTAAATGCGTGGTTTTCTCCGTAATAATTTTAGAGAACTCAGTGCCTTCTTCTAATCTTAAAAAAGCATCGCCCAAGGAAACTTTACTTTCTGCCTGCTGAGCTAAAGCTAGCTCAGCCATTCTATTGGTTGCTTGCACATAGTCAATAATACCGGTGCATCCCACTCGAATACCTGCAACACCGGAACAATTAGGTTCAATTTCTCGAACCTGTTCTCCTGAAATTTTCTCTATCCCCTCAGTTCCATTTGAAATTCCATTTGAAAAAATCTTTTCCATAAAGGGAAGTTCCGACTCTTGAGTTGCCACTACTACTTTCCCACACACCTCATGATCTATATTATATTCTTGCGAAAATTTCACCAAGGCTCTTCTTCCTCTTACACAAGTAATTGCTTTTTGAGACCCAGGTTTATAATAGAGTCCTGAATGAATTACACCTGAGTTATTCCCTGTTTGATGTGCTGCCAAAGTAGCCTCTTTCTCAATCAATAAAATTTTAAGCTTGGGAAATTTAAGTTGCATTTGATAAAGCGTTGCAGCTCCAACTATTCCTCCCCCGATGATGGCGATGTCGTAAATTTTTCCTTGATCCAAATTGCTAAATTTTAAGCCACAAAGATACGGCGAAACGATAAATCTACTAGGCTTGTATAGACGACTTCTTAGGAACAAAAAACAAAGCAATCATGCCAACTATAAAAAACGCTCCTAAAGCAATTATTGAATTTCTCATACTTCCTGTTAAGCCTTCAATTAAACCATAAGAAAAAGTACCAATCACGATGCCTATTTTTTCTAGTACATCATAGAAGCTGAAGAAAGAAGCATGGTCTTTTGTTTCAGGTAACAGCTTAGAGTATGTTGAACGAGAAAGAGATTGTACACCTCCCATCACTAATCCAACGATTGCAGCTAGCCCGTAAAATTCTATTGGCTCATGAATATAATAGGCAATAACACAAACTGCAACCCAAATAACTAAGCTAATCCCAAGTGCCTTAATATTTCCAATTTTACTAGAAATCCATGAAAAAAGATAAGCTCCCCCAATGGCAATGAATTGAATAATTAAAACTGAAACAATTAATCCCGTTTTTGCTCCATCGGTTCCCCAATCAATTTCTTTTGCAGCAAAAAGCGTCGCCATAATCATAACTGTTTGCACACCCATACTATAGATAAAGAAGGAGGTTAAATAACGACGAATAACTTTCAATTCTTTTACTTGATGCCACACAGATTTTATTTCTTTCAAGCCTCTTGTAAACTTATTTTCTTTTTCTTTAGTGTCAGAGCTGTACGTTGTATTTGGTAAATTCTTGTAGGTATATTGACTAAAAACTACCCACCAAACAGCAACAGTTAAAAAAGAATACCTCGCATCCATTTCAAAACCCATAATTGCTATTAAATTTAGTATTAACAAAATGGAACTTCCAATATAACCTAGAGCATAACCTTTAGCCGATATTCTATCGTGATCTTTCACTTCTGCTATTTCGGGTAAATAGGCATTGTAAAACACGATACTTCCCCAAAAACCAACGCTTGCTAGTAGCACAGGAATCATACTTATTTCAAGATGGTTTACGTCGAAAAAAAACAAAGATGCACAAGCTGCAGAGCCTAGATAACAGAAGAATTTTAAAAAGCTTTTTTTATTATCTGAATAATCAGCAATACCTGATAAAATGGGCGAAATGATAGAGACAATAATAAAAGAAAGCGAAATGATGTAGGAATAGATTTCAGTATTACGAAAACTCATACCCATAAATTCAACTATATCTGCAATTGCCTCTGGTTTGGAATCATCTGTTGTTACGGCTTCATAAAACATAGGAAAGATCGCAGTTGTTATTACCAACGGATAAACTGAATTTGCCCAATCGTAGAAAGCCCAAGCTTTAATCGTTTTTTTGTTTCCTTTTTGTAGCATGGGTTAAAGATAATAAACTCGAACGTGGCACGGTTTTCCGTAAGTCGTATTTAATGTCTTTAATTTGCACCTATAAATTTACAGCATGAAAAATCGCATATTACTTTTCTTGTTAATAGCATTTGTTTCTGGAACAGCTTGTAAGGATGATGACGATGGAGGAAATGGAGCACCACCTTCAGGATATGATCTTATTATCAATAAAAATTTTAGAATCGTCGACCAAGAGGTAAAAGCCAATGGAAGCATTATTGCTGATGGTCGAGATTTATTAAATTGCGAACTTGATAACCTTGATCGATATGAAAGCTCGGGAACAGCTAGCACTAGATTTGGAATTCTAAAATGCAACGCTAACGAGCCGAATGAGCAATTTTACTTCTGGTCTTTAATTTCAGAGGATACTAAACTTATTTTAGACCATGGTGGCCCAAGTTTAAGCGTTTATAATATCCTTGTAAATAACGGGAGTAGACTGGTTCTAGAAAGATATACGATTGAAGACATTAATAATGATGGATCTCCAGAATCTATTCAGACAACCACCTTCTACACTAGGGATTAATTACAGTTCTTACAATACAACTCTTTGATCTTGCTGTTTTTTAGTGATTGGTAGCCCATCTGCTTTTTACTAAACAAAGAACAAAACTGATGCGGGAATAATTTACTAGCCAATAATATCTTCTTTTCAAACATTTTCTCATCTATCAGAGTTTTATCGTACTGAGAAATTTGTAAAAGGAAGAAAAGAATTTCTTGCTTGACTGTTTCTTTGATTGTAAATGGCAATAATATTTTTATTGCTTCTGAAAATTGATCTTGAAAACGCAAAGTCTTAGATAACTCTAAAATTTCTCTCTCATTCAACATGGCCTTTCCTTGCCATTTTATTACTTCAGCAAAAGCTTTCTTTCGCTGATCAAATTGTTTTACATCATAATAATAATCAACAGCAAGTAAATTGTAATTCAACATTGCTCTCGCATATTTTTCTGCAGGAATTGATGCTGATGAGATTTTTTTAAATGCTTGAATCCAACTTGGAAAATTGCTAATCTTAGAGCGACTTTTCGACCAATACGCTAACTTTGCAACATGGTAGTTAAAACTAATTTCTACCTCATTTTTATTGATCAAATATAGCTCAAAAAAGGCAAGATAGAGAGGGTTTCCCCCATATTCCCCTGCTCCCAGAATGTGCTCCAGAACAATTTGATTGTTGATAACAGAAAGCGTATTTTCTTTCTGAGATGGGTCAGCTTGTGGCAATTCACTTGCCTTCAATTCTCCATTCCTCACTTTCTCTAATAATTTAGCCTGTAGAAATAAGGCAGGTTTGATTTTATTATTCTTCAGAAAAAGTTCATAAAGTTCTAATGCTTGAATTGTCTTTAAGCCAGCATCTATCTTCCCTTCTCCACTTAATTTAATGCTTAGTGTATTCAACCCTTCTAAGAACTTATTCAGCTTTTGATCTTCTTTTACAGCCTCTTTTAAAAACTCAATTTTTCCATTTTGATCCAACTCTGCTAAATCCAATTGATAATAGGACCCTTTAATGTATTGATTCAATGAATCCCAAGCTACTTTTATTTTTTGACCTTGAAAGCTAGAGTCTAAGTTAATTTCATTTTCATGAATCGGAGAAACTTGAAGCTCGGAAGTTTCTGATTCTATCTGAAATTCAAAATTCTGTAAGGCCTTCAAATCTTTTTCTTTTTGATCAGACCAGTCACTTAGTAGAGAATATTGAAATGCAATAGAATCTTTCCAAACGAAAGTTTTAGAAGTTGATTCGCCTGCTAAAAGAAAAGGAAGATCAAAATTATTCTTATTCTTTACCTCTAGATTGTTAAAAGGTATGGTAACACAATGAGTCCCACTCTTAAATAAAACCAGATTAATTTCAAACTTTTTTGACTTATAAAAAGAAGCTAAGCTTCCCATGTTTAAATCCAACTCGTCAATACTATCTAACTTATTATGAGTATTGATATAGCCTTTTCTTATCGGCTTTAATAAATAGCCATCAGCTATTGACCCTGGGAATAATCGATTTCCTCCATCACATAAATATTGTTCTTTCTCAATAATATCAAGTGCAATTCCATCTGAAGAATTCGAAATAATATTTTGAAACAGGCCCAAACTGTGATAGCGTAAAGTCACTTCATTTCCATTCATTTTGACTACATCTGACAAGAGTTGCGGTAGAGTAGGGTAATCTGCTAAAAACTCCTTGCAAGATGCCTCATCGTAAGGTTTTATTCCGTGATTTTTTAATGATACTTTAGTTCCGATTGGAATTTTATAGGGTTCGGAACCAAAAACAGCAACAACACTAATATCTACTTCATTGCTTACAATTACTCCAATCCCAACCTTATAAAAGTTGGGATCTAATAAATTTAACTTACTATTTCCTTCATCTTTTAACCACGAAGCAATTACTGCTTTCAATAATAAGTCGTCTGTGTTAATTGTTACACGTGCTCCGTTGAGTTCTATTTGTTCTTTAGCACCCATTGATATTTTTGCCGCATTTTCACCAAGATTTGCATTCAAACCTTCGTAATAGTTAACCCTATCCTGAACCGTTTTTTTCTTAGTGTTATTTTGTTCATGAACGACTTTCCCAAGGTCCACGATATATTTTGCCTGATCAAAAGCAACTGCCTCTAAAATCTCATCTCCTTCGAGTAAGCTCAATTGATTTGTACTTCTAAATTCATTCAATTGATCAATCAGTAACTGACTTAGTGCTTCTTCCCTCTCTTGAGCACTAACAGTTATACCTAAAAAAAGGCTTATTACAATAACACATAACTTGCTTTTCATTCTATCTATTATCGTTCTACTGTAATTGTCACTCTTCTATTTTTGGCTTTTTCTTCTTTCGACATCTCTCTATTGGTTGGTTTCTCTTCTCCTGACCAAGTAGTATATGTATTGCTCAATCCTAAATTCGCCATTCTTTCTTTTACCTGATTTGCCCTATTCTGTGAAAGCTGAATATTGTACTCAAATGTAGCGTCTTTATCAGTGTGCCCTTCTATTTTAATTAAATGATAAAGAGGCTTCGGTAATTGCTTAATAAAGGCATCCAGCTTTACTGCTTCCAACTCTGATAATTCGAAGGCGTCCTTTTCAAAATATATGATATGAGACCAGCTTTGCTCAAGCCTTATTGGCTCTCTTTCTCTCAGTATAGAATTACACCCTCCGGATACTTCAAATAGATTTACATTATCCATATAGTAATAAACAGTACGGTCGTTTGCTCCATTGCTCATCATTTTCTCTATGAGGTAATGTTTTTCATAGAAATTTCCAATTGTGATGTATCGTTCCCCACCTTTTGCCTTGAACGACCCTTCTACTTTTATCCAATCATCTACATTATCCACCACATTTTTATTGACCACCTGAGGATATTTTCGAAAACGTTTCCAATCAGGAGACATCAAACGTTCTTTACTAAAGTAAGCTCCAATCTTGTTAATCGCAATCAAGGAATTTTGAGATAATCGAATGTAATAACTCAAACAATAATTTTTCCCTCCTTTTAGCGAATCAGTTAATCTTGTTTGTAGGTATTCGATACTTCCTGAAAATTCCGATAAAAAAATCGCTCCTGCCATCCCTTCTCCTTCGTAGGGCTCTGTTGTTTTAGATTTGAGTCCGCAGTTATGGAATAGCTCAGGTGTTCCTGCATTTGCTCTCTGCCAACCTTTCGCATATTCTAATTGCTTCAAAGCCGTGGGACAATCATTTATTAATTCAAACCCAGGATTCAAAATTAAATTCTGCCCCAACAATAAATGTGTAAACAAAAAAAAAGCCACCGAAGTGGCTCTATATTTTAAACTAGCATTCAATTATAGTACGCTAATTGTCACTCTTCTATTTTCTGAGACATCTGAGGCAGGTTTCTTTACACCATGACCAATGGTCTTTAGCTGTGTAGAAGGAATTCCTGACTTAGTCAATTTCAATTTTAGCAAAGCTGCTCTTCTTTTACCTATAGATGCTATTGAAGATTCTGACGGATCAGCATGTCCTTCTAATTGAATGATCACCTTTTTATTCTTTTTCAAAAACGCAACTAATTTAACGATATCTTCCTCCCCTCCAACTGGTTCCTTGAACATCTTGTCATCGTATTGAAATACTACATCTGCTGGTGAGTACACCTTTGGCTTTTCTACAACAGGCTCAGGCTCTGCATTCATTTTCTTATAAACTATACCTCCCTGTTCAACTGTTTTTGATGCTTCTTCTTTCTTTTCTTCTGGCTTTTTTTCACCCATTTTTGTCCCATCAGAATTTACAATGGTTACTCTTTGAGCTTTTATTTTATCTTCTATTTTTGTTCCGAAAGATTTATATTCCACTTTCATTTGCCCGCCTGCAATTTTCTCACATGCACAATCTTTCTCTCCTATCTTATCTGTAGGAATAACAGATACATCGTCTATATAATAATAGCCATCCGTCGTTTGTCTGCCCGAAAACTCTCTAGATAAGCGAACAGTTTCTTGCTTTGTGTCTTCATCCTTCGCAAAATTTCCAATGATAATATACCTTTCATCGCCTTCAGCTAAATATCTTCCGCAAATTGCTTCCCAAGAATATTGCTTACTGTAAACTCTGTTCGTCACACTGATCAAATGAGGGTCATCATAAAGATTCGCATCACTCATCTCAGTAATCTCTCCAAACGTAACAAGCATTCCAACGTTATTAACAGCGTATTTTGATTTATCAGACATACTAATGTGAAACTTCAAACAGTATTCTTGATCTTCCTTCATTGGCTCTGTAAACTCCACACCTAAATATGTACGTGGGACTTTCCCTTTATATCCAAAAAAGTTAACTCCAGCGTAATTGGATCCTGTTCTTGCTTTCTCCTCTCCCCTCTCATTCTCTGGTGTACTAAATCCTAAATCTTTTGTTTTATCAGAATATAAATCAACAGGGTTCATTGTTATTGAACGCCAAGGTTCTGCAAGGTAAACTTCACCTGCATCTTTCACTTTTCCCTTTTTTCCTAGGTCTTCAAAACTTGAATTTGGAACTAAATTATGCTCATTCTGAGCATTTAAACCCAAGCAAAAACCCAGGCAAATCATTAAAATGTTACGCTTTTTCATAATATAAATTTCCTTGTTTTTTCAAAGATTATACCAAGATATCAAAAAAAAATAAACCTCCAAGCTAAATTAACTTGAAGGTTTACATCTGATGGTGTTTTTAATCTTTAATCTACATTGTCATGCAAGAAAGAATTGTTTTGTTTTAGAGACGTTTTGTTATCCTCATCTTCGCTCAATGTATATCTTGATACATTTGACTCTGAAGAATGAGGCGTCTCATCTAATGTGATATTTCTTCTCTTATAAGCGGGCTCCTTTTCCAAATCATTAATCCCACCCGGGCTTTTGATCTTTAAACTCAATGCCTTCAATTTCATAATCCTATCCTGACTCTTTCTCAGTTGAACTTCTTCATTTTTTGAAGTTTTCTCAGGTGCTGGTTCCGGTGTATTCATCGGCTCAGGAATATTAGTAAAAGAAGTTGTAG
>JAESST010000486.1 GCA_016763995.1 Flavobacteriales bacterium
AGCCTGCTATATCTCTAAAAATCCGTCTTGTATATTGCCGCTTCTGAAAATCTGAATTTCTAAATAATAATCGAACTCAGGTTATTAATGGCTTTTGCCGCCTGTATTCCTGAATCTAACGCATCAAACATTAGGGGTAACCTACCAGTATCAACCCCTGCAAAAGCAAGTTTATCTTTCACTAAAGTACGCTCTCTTGTTAAATAGCCTGGCTGAGGTATTGGCATTGCATGACCAAGCAATTTAATAAACACTTGTTTTATGTAGCTGCCAATGTCTTTTTTATAATACAACGAAATATTAGCAATGGTTTCATGCACTAAATCTTCAGCAGACGATTCGAAGTTTTTTACCACATAATGATGAATACTAGGAAAACAATAATAGGCAGTAAGCACCCTATTTTTTGTTTTATCTTGAACCTTGGAGTCAACAAAACCTAAAAAAGTTCCATCTGGTGAAAGAAAGTCATTTTGCCATTTACTATTTTCTAATATAGCATTATCTAACTCAATGTTAATGACAACCCAAGGAGCGTAGCTTACATCGTTAAATGCAGCGTAAGAGTCTTTATGAATATATTTTAAGGCATGTTTCTGTCCTGCATAAATCACATTATCGGAAATATACTCCTTGCGAATCATGTTTTGAGTGTCTAATACATCGGCATGCCATTTTTTGCCCTTTTGCTGAAGCCCAAATACAAGATGATTTTTTTGAATGTTAGCAGGATCTAGCTGGGCCGCCATTTTTTGAATAAAATAATAATTCCCTTGAGGTGGAGAGAATAGTTCTAGTTCTTTAGACTCATAGTACGGACGACATTTGTAATAATGAATGCCTGCCAAAGCTGAGATTTGAGTGCTTGTGCCTCCAAAATCATCTAACATTTGATAATCAATTGCCTCTATAAATTCATGATTAATTGGCAGGTACTTGTTGAGGTAGTCATAAAAAGTAAGCCGATCAAGCTGGTGCAACTCTTTTTGAAATAAGGTACTTGGTAAGGGAAGCTGATTATCGTATGTTTTTAGTAAGGCAATAAAGTTTTGTTTTAACTCCGTATTTGGTAAAACGGATTCTCTTATCGAACCATTGTAATAGCAAGCTTCTTCCTTATCCGAAGAAATTAAATATTGCTTGTCTACAAACTCCCAAAGCTTACTCTTTTCATTGAAATGAATAATTTCTAACTTCTCCAATAAGAATAGGCCTTCTTTTCCATAATTGGACGGATAGGCTAAATCATAATGAGCTCCTTGCGAATACAAATCACCATTGATGTTTATCGCTCCTGAAGTTCCTCCCAAAGTGGGGTCTAATTCGCAGAGCACAAATTTGTTTGAGTTTAAGGAACAGGCAGCGGCTAAACCGGCAATACCGGCTCCAACAACAAGGGTTTCTGTTTCAATAGAACGAGTAACAGGCAATTCAATTGCGATTCTAACCTTATGACCAATAGCACTATTTGAATCAATGTGTATGACAAATTTTGCTTGTTTTATTTTTTCCTTCGAAGAAAATGAATCTCTACAAGCTGCTAACAAGACTAGCCCTCCACCTAATTTTAAGAATGATCGCCTATCCATTTTCCTTTGAGATTAAAACGGTCTTTAAATGAGGGTTAGTTTCATTCATTTTCCAGATAAATCCATCTATAATGTAATGCGTTACCTGCGGCAATGAGAGTAAAGCCAAAAGTAGTGGTTGCCAAGAAGAAAGTCTAATTGTATCGAAAGGATAGTGAATAATTGAACTAAAAAAAAATTCTTTTTCTCTGTTTATGAAAATATCCCACAAATATTCTTCGCCAAAAGCCAACAACATAGAAAAGATGATAATGCTGAATGCTAAAACATATATTCTATTTTTTGAAAAAACACTGCTTATTTTTTTCTTTCGAACTTGATAAAAGATGATGAGTGCCATATATGGAACCCCGTGAGCTACCACGTTGGTTAAAGTGAATGCCAAGTCAGAATTGAACCAAACAATGCCTAAATACCAGTTTAACAATGTGCTTAACATCCATAAGATTCGACCATAAGATAGATTATTCCCTTTTTTGACTAACAGAACCTCTTCTATCAACCACCCGCTAATCGATAACCAATAAATTAGCTCTAGTGCAATTCTAACCCAATGATCTAATTGTAAAGGAAAACTGATAAAATCCCCATCGACAAACCAAACAAAATTTCGATTCGATAAATGCCAAAACACAACAGGATAGAGCATACTAAAATACAACACCCACTTGTCTTTAAAGTAGCGATGAGCTCGTTTAAGCTTTGCTTTTGCACTGTAAATTGCAAAGAAACCATATTGTTGTTTCATAAAATGAAAAACAGCCAAATAAGCCAATAGCTGCCAAAATAAGAGTGTCGACTCGCGTGCTATTCCAAACAATAAGATAAAAGAAACCAAAGGAGCAAGGAGTAGAACCAAACGATGATTCTTAAACTCTTCTTTATCGAGATAGGTTCTAAAAATGGTGCTCCACACATGGCTTACATCTATGCCTAATATAAAAACCACCCAAACCCAAAGAGGAACCTCACTTTGCAGAACGGAGTCTGAAAGAAAGAAAAGCACAATCCAAACCAGCCATACTGGAAGGTAGAGAATTGTTAAGTCTTTGTATTTACCAAATAACCACATAGCTATAAGTATCTAGCCCAAGTGCCATCTAAATAGTACTTGTATAAAACGGGATTGTGTATGGTGTTTACTTCTACACTGTCGGCGTTTACCAAATCTTTGCCAAAAGAAGTCATTAAATTCATAGACTCATTTGTAATCCATCGAACGTTTATGTCGTTAAACTCCTTCTCCAATAATTTTGTTTTTAGTTCATCACTGCTTAAATGTTTCGATCCAATAATCCAGCCCCACTCCCCAAAGGAATATACATGGTTGTGAATGGGCAAGGTGGCAAAGCCCGAAGCCCCCAATGTTTTTTCAATAGATCGGAATGCTTTTGTCGTATAATAGGGACTAACAGCCTGAGTGACAATGTGACCCATTGGACGAAGTTTTCGATTGCAAAGCGTATAAAATTCTCGACTATACACCCTGTTTAAGTCAATGCTTTTGGGGTCGGGAAAGTCTAAAATCATAACATCGTAAAACTCTGAGCTATTTTCTAAAAATTGAAAAGCATCTTGGTTAATTACCGTTACTTTAGGATCGTAATAAGAACTGTCATTCATCTTAATGAATATTTCGTTCGACTTTCCAATTTTTGTCATTTCAGGGTCAATGTCAACCAAGGTTATTTTTTCGACGTTTTTGTATTTCAATACCTCTCTAATGGCACAGCCATCTCCGGCACCAAGGATCAACACACTTCTAGGATCTTTGGTGAGTTGCATTACAGGGTGTACCAAAGGTTCGTGATACAACCATTCGTCGAAGGTGCAAAGCTGCTTGCTAGAGTTGAGGTACAACCAATAATGTTCTTTCCATTGAGTAATTGTAATTTTCTGATAGCGAGTTTGCTTAGAGAAAACAACTTTGTCGTTGTATCTTTTTTGTTCTCCATACAACACAATTTCATCAGCATTGTAACTTAAAAAGGAAAGTATGCAAACAAGTATAGGAATGGTAGCCATAAAAGCTCTCTTATAAGGTTTCGCAATGTGTTTTCTGAGCTTAATAAATAGAACAATGGCCACAATAAAATTGATCCCACTTAAAACAAAGGGTGTGTGCGTTAATCCTAAATAGGGAAGACCAACAAAAACAAAGAATATTCCCCCAATTAAACTTCCGTAGTAATCGTTTTCTAAAACACCTGCTATGTTGGTTCTTAATTCTTCGTTTTCTTCATTTACACGAATAACTAAAGGTATTTCCATTCCAATCAATAAGCCAATGCTAATTGCGAAGCCATAAATAATAGTACCGATATATTCGGAATGCCC
>JAESST010000487.1 GCA_016763995.1 Flavobacteriales bacterium
AATTAAAAATTTGGCTAAGTACAAGTCCGAAAATTCAGTTCTCTGAAATCACGTACGAACCATAGTCGAAACGTTGCGAACAACACATAGAATAGTGATAAACATCACTTTACGGATCACGAGGTGCCAAAAAAAATAAATTCGCTCATAAAAAAACTAAAGAAACAACATGAAAATTGGAATAATAATTGGACGTATCGGAGGGATTGATGGAGTTGCTCTAGAAACTAGCAAATGGATTGACGTATTAAAAAAAATGGGACATAAAGTCTTTGTTATTTCTGGAGAATTTGAAAACTGGAAAATGCAACGTCCTGATCACTTTCTCTGTCCCTTACTTTCATTTTTCTCTCCTGAAGCAAAATGGGAACAACGAAAGGCATTTTTTGAACCTGACAAATCCGCAGATAATCTAATGGATCATATAGAAAAAGTATCCAATCTGATATTCTTAGAACTTGAAAAATGGGTGTTTTTTAACAAAATTGATTGCCTTCTTTCTGAAAATGCATCCGCACTTCCTTGCCATATATCGATGGGAGTCGCAATTAAAAAATTAGTGGAAAAGACAAGTATTCCTATTGTAACGCATGATCATGACTTTCATTGGGAAAGAGGTGCTAGATACCAATCCATTCACCCTGAAATAAATCAACTAGTAAGCGACAATTTTCCCTTATTAATTCCATCTGTTAAACATGCGGTGATCAACTCTTTTGGTGTAGAAACATTTAAAAATCGATTCAACACCTCTGCTGTGTTGGTTCCCAATGTAATGGATTTCAACACTCCTTTTGGTGTACCAACTCCCGAAAATGAACTTTTTTTACGGAGAATGGGGGTTGCAAAAGGAGAAATCCCATTGTTGCAAGTCACTAGAATTGTGAGAAGAAAAGGGATAGAAACAGCCATTTCATTAGTTGAAAAACTTAACGACAAGAAGATAAAGCTTGTAATTTCTGGAAACCACAACGATGATGAAAACAATACATACTACAATGAACTTGTAGATCAAATTCATGATTTAAACCTTACCAATCAAGTAATTTTTGCTGCAGAAACAGGAATAAACCATGAGGGTCTTTCAGATTTTTATGCCCGTGGTCGAGCCTGCACCTACTTTAGTACTTATGAAGGATTTGGGAACGCCTTTATAGAGTCTGTACTCGCCAAAAAACCAATTTTCGTTAATAATTACAAACCCGTTTACGAACAAGATATTGGTTGCTATGGGTTTAAAACAGTGCTGATACAAGATAGTGTACTAACTGAAAAAGCAGTGGAAGATATGGCAGAAGTCATATACAATACTGACCTGGCTCAAGAAATGGGTGAATATAATTACGAGCTGGGGAAAAAGCATTTATCATTCGAAATTCTGGAACAAAAGTTAAACCTCTTGTTTCCCTAAATGACAAAAGACATAGCATTTTAATCTATAATGAAAAAACAAAAGATTCAACAAGAAAGCTCTGTTCAACTAATGTTGGAAAGTTTAAGAAAGAAAGAGATCAAAACCTGGTTCGACCTGGGACTGTTTATAGATACAGTTAGGGAAAAGCCCCCCAAGGCTGTGTTTCCCGGAGGATACGATGGTTATATCAAACATGTTGAAAATGGGGGCATAGGCCTGATCTCATTCTATTTTACCATAGACGGAATTACGGTTGAAGCCAATAAATATAACAGGGTGTTAAAAAGCATATTTCCTCAAACTAAAGTTCATTATATAGCAGGTGATATCAAACCTGAAGCCTCTGATTTAATAAACTCTCTATACCAAAAAGAGATAACGGAAATGGATGGTTTTGACAATTGGCCTCTTTACAATAGGTTTTTTAACGAAAAGCTTGAGCGAGGAAGTGAATCTTACAACCAGCTTATAACGGAGTTTTGGGATGAAACCTTATTGATAACTGAAAAATTAGGGAGGTATATTGAAGAGAATGAGATTAACTTATTGTACACGATAAACGTGTGCTCCAATCCTGGAAACGTATCCTTAACACTAGCGGTTGTTATGATTTCAGAATACCTAGGAATACCCGTAATTAACAATAATCATGATTTCTATTGGGAAGGAGGAAACCGAGAGGTCGATATAAAAACTAAAAATCTAAAATCAGGACCAAGAGATTTCTTCTTTACGAATTCGCACGTGGGTGAATTTTTCTCAGTAATTGAAGTCCTTTTTCCTTGGGAAAGAAAGTCATGGATAACGCTGAATATCAATCAAATCCAATACGAACACACAATTGAAATTAACGGACACAATCCGGCCAACACAGCAAAAATTGGTACGGCAATAGACATTCAATCACACTCAAGCGTTAGTAAACGAAGTATTATCAGTGCATTCATACAAGTCGCTTCTATATTCGCTAACAATAAAAAAACTGTTACAGTTCATGCGGCCAGTAGAAATATAAAAAGTGATAGATCTAAAGCACCCATACTTTTGGGCTACTCCACCATAAAAAACTTCGATTTTGTTAGCAATAATGTGGTTTTCCTCCAACCTACCAGGGTTATTAGCAGAAAATCCATTGAATTAAACTTCAAGTTAATCACTAACCTCATTACACATGAACGATTTCGCCAGAAGTTTTACGATAACCCAGAATTAAAAATTACACTTCTAGTGTCTGGGCCAATTCCTCTCGGTCAAAAAGATTACTATCAACAGTTGTTGTTCGATTTTAGCTTATTCCTAGATAACCTTCCAGAAGAATTTAAATCAAAGGTATTTTTAGGCTTTCTGTTCAGTGCTTTTGATAAAGATGAATACAAACAAAAATATAATGACCCTATAAATATTTGGTGGCTCTATCATCTTTCATCTTTAATTCTATTACCTAGTCAAACAGAAGGTCGTGGCTTACCAATATTAGAAGCCGCCGCAAGTGGAACACCTGTTTGTTGTAGACAATATGAGCCACTTGCAGTATACGAAGAAGTTATTGGAACTCACTTGGATGAAAAAGATAGGCTAAGAGTGCTTGAATTTAAAGAAGACCACTTTACTAAAAAACTATTAGAAAATATTATAAACCAGGTTTTTTACCCTCAAAATAATGTAGAAGATATTGCTCATAACATCAATGTTATTAAGAACAGGTTTAGCTATAAAGTGCTAAAAGAAAACATGCATGAAGTAGTTAAAACATTAGTGTTTCAACTGTTGTCAAATTTCCAGAGAGATAAAGAAATTAATCAAACCAAAGAGTTTTTTGCTGATTACCAAAAGGTTTATAACTACGATCATAAAGATTACCACTCCATCATAAACACCAAAACCCGTGATTATTTACCAGGTTTCGGAAAACTAGCTTTCATGATTTACCTCAAGTCGCTCATAGACCCTAGCTACTTTAGAGTTGAAGAACAAGGAATTAAAGGTAGGATTTTCCGTTATGCGCTAAAAATTGAAACTGCTCAAAGGGAGCTATCATACACCACAAGAGAAGACGTTTTGAACTACTTTAATCTAGTAGCCGCAATTTTTCAACTTCAAACTGAATATTTTGAAACCCAACAAGATCATTCTATAGCTTATAGGCATCGTAATAAAAAACGATTTGCTTATATGGACTATACTTTCCAAGAGTTAATGGGTCTGGTTAATCTGATCTATAACAAAGTATTGCTTCCTGCTAAAACAAATCAGCCTGTAATTTCTCCACAATTCTTTACTGATTGGAATCTCGCGTTGCACCAGCTCACAAATAGCGAAGTGTTGGAGATTGATGACAGAGATATACTAACAAAAGCCCTTAAGAGAAATGTACCGGCCGCATATTTTCCTGGAAAGTACATCAAACATGAAATGGAGTATTTTGTATTGCAACCATTCAGATCTAGGCTTAAACTCGGAATTGAAGAGGAATTGACCGTGGAATTGGTTCTAAAAGAAAAGAAGAACCTCACTACTAGCTATATTTTTATTCGCTTCCCTGATTCTAATGTAAGTTTTTCCAACTCTCATATTGAAAACTATATTGAAAGTGAGGTGGAACCAGAGCTTACGCTATTATACAGACATGGATTGGTTAAAGTTGTTAAAACACAGCAATGGTGCAATGGAGTGAATTTTGCTCAAATGGGATCAGAAGCATTGGCAGTTCTTCGGAAAATAAAAGAAAAAAATGGTTTTATTGTTACCAGTGGCGAAAGTGCTGCAATGATGACAGACATTATTAATATCGATCACTTTCATATCGGAAAAGCACGTGATGAGATGGCCGCCAAAATTTTGGGAATTTCTGTAAACAGTGGTTTTATTCAATTTGTGCCTGCTGGCGTTAGAACAACATTAGCATATCCAACACCAATTCAAACGTCCAAAGACTTTCATAATGCATTAAAGTCATCATTGTTTAAAAATTTGGCAAAAAAACTTGGTGAAAACAAACTTTTTGAACTCATAAGTAAGGATGCCGAAATAAAAGG
>JAESST010000488.1 GCA_016763995.1 Flavobacteriales bacterium
AATAATAATCGAACTCAGGTAATAGGAGTGTTTTGGAATATTTTGGAGCACTTTTGAAGATTATAGAAGGACTCAATTTTGCGATAATAAAATTTGAAGTACATTGCTAGTTATTTTTGATAGATTATGAGTAAATCCTATACAAAATCCTTTTACGTACTAACATCTTTGTTTTTTACGTGGGGATTAATCACTGTTTTGGTCGATTCTTTAATTCCTCGATTAAAAGACATTTTTGAGCTGAGTTTTTTTCAAGCAGGCTTAGTTCAGTTTGCGTTTTTTATGGCCTACGGTATAATCTCTATTCCTGCAGGAGCCTTATTGAATAAAATAGGCTATAAAAGAGGAATAATTTTAGGTTTAGCGGTCATGGGGCTTGGTTGTTTGTTGTTTTTACCAGCTGCATCTTTCCGAGATTTTTCTCTCTTCATGTTAGGGTATTTTATTTTAGCTTCGGGAATGACAGTTTTGCAAGTGGCAGCAAACCCCTATGTTACGGTGTTGGGAGATGAACGAACTGCTCCTAGTCGATTAAACTTATCACAAGCATTCAATTCTGCAGGCACTACAATAGCTCCCATATTAGGCTCTATTTTTATATTGAGCGATAACATTTTGTCTTCAGCAGAAATAGAAGCATTAGACCATACAGCAATGAATGTTTATTTGTCCGATGAAGCATCTGCAGTTCAGATGCCCTTTTTAGTGTTAGCGAGCGGTTTGATTTTAATGGCCTTGTTTGTTTTACGAATAAAGCTGCCACAATTATTAAGTTCGAGTAACAAGGCCTTATCTAATTATGGAAAAGCCTTGAAACATAAGAAGCTTGTATTGGGAGTAATTGGCATATTTGTTTACGTAGGAGCTGAAGTGGGAATTGGAAGTTACTTGGTCAATTATTTCTTCGACATGGGTTTGTATTCAGTTGTTAGAGAAAGTGGAGTCATGATGTCTATTGCCAATGCTCTTGCTTGGGTATTTCAATTTTCGATAGAAGGAGCGGATGAAAAAGCTTTGCTTGGCATTTTTGTTACTTTTTATTGGGGTGGAGCAATGATTGGAAGGTTCGTAGGTTCCTATTTAACGAAGATTTATCAGCCTAACAGAGTATTGAGTGTATTTGCTTTGCTTGCCATTTCAATGATTGTAGTTAGTATGCTATCTGATGGATTAATTGCGATGTGGAGTATTCTCTCTGTTGGATTATTTAATTCGATCATGTTTCCAACGATATTTAGTATTGCCATTGAAGATTTAGGAGAATTAAAAGCTCAAGGTTCAGGGCTATTGTGTACAGCTATTGCAGGAGGAGCTTTTATTCCTCCTTTGTATGGCTTCTTTGTGGACATATCAGGCTTCAAGATTGCTTTTGCAATAATCCTTTGTTGTTACGTATTTATTTTAGTTTATGGTAGAATTTCTACGCAGTTAAAAGTTCCAAGAATATGAAAAAGCTGATTGTTTTATGCTTCATTATTGGCTTGGCTGCTTGTCAGGTGAATCAAAAAAGAAAAAACAGCAAGTTCTGTTTTAGAGTATGTCAATCCATTTATAGGAACAGGTGGTCATGGACATACCTATCCAGGAACTATTTTGCCATTTGGAATGGTTCAACTCAGTCCTGATTCAAGGCTAGAAGGTTGGGATGGCTGTTCGGGCTATCATTACAGTGATTCTATAATTTATGGATTCTCTCATACTCATTTGAGTGGAACAGGAGTAAGTGACTATGGCGATGTTTTATTGATGCCAACACAAGGAACTGTTTTTTTTGATAATGGTTCTGAAAGTAACTCCGAAAATAGTTATCGTTCAAGTTTTCAAAAGAAATATGAAACGGCAAGTCCTGGCTATTATGCGGTAAAACTCGATAAACATAACATTGATGTTCGATTAACATCGACCTTACGATCTGGGATACACGAATATACTTTCCATAACAAAGGAAAATCAAACATTATATTGGACTTGGAACATCGGGATCAGGTATTAGACGATACGATAATGATTTCTAAGAATAGAGTGGTGGAAGGGAAAAGGATTTCTTCAGCTTGGGCTAAAGAGCAACATCTTTATTTTTCGATGAAATTTTCAAGGCCGTTTGATAGCTTTAAGCTGGATAGTTCAGGGAAGAAGGCTGCGTTTAGTTTTGACTTGAAAGAAGCGGATGAAAAGCTAACGATCAAAGTAGGGATTTCGGCTGTAAGTATTGAAGGAGCGAGAAAGAACCTACAAGAGGAGGCGCCGCATTTCGATTTTGACAGCTATTTAAATGAGGCACAAGAGATTTGGAAAAAGGAGTTGAATAAGATTCAGATTAAAGAAGAGGATATTGATAAGAAAACGATTTTCTATTCAGCACTTTATCATACTTTAATTGCACCGAATACCTTTAGCGATGTTGATGGAAAATACAGAGGGATGGATCAATTGATTCATGAATCAGATCATCCAGTTTATAGTGTGTTCTCATTATGGGATACCTTTAGAGCAGCACATCCTTTGTATACCATACTGCAGCAAGAAAAAACGAATCAATTTATCAAAACCTTCCTAAAACAATACCAAGATGGGGGGATTTTACCTATTTGGGAATTGTCAGCAAATTATACAGGATGCATGATTGGCTATCATGGAGTTTCAGTAATTGCGGATGCTTATGCTAAGGGGATTCTGGAGTACGATACGGATTTGGCTCTTAAAGCGATGCAGCACAGCGCTCAACAAGATAAATTAGGCTTGAAGGCCTATAAAAGTAAAGGGCTCATTGAAGTTTCTGATGAAGCTGAATCTGTTTCTAAAGTTTTGGAATATGCTTATGACGATTGGTGCATTGCTCAAATGGCGAAACAAATGGGAAAAGAAGAGATCTACCAAGAGTATATTTTAAGAGCTCAGTATTATAAGAATATGTTTAATCCTGAAGTAGGTTTTATGCAAAGTAGAAGCAGCGGAGGGTGGAGTAATGGATTTAACCCTGCAGAAGTGAATTTTAACTTTACGGAAGCAAATTCTTGGCAATACAGCATGTTTGTACCACAAGATATTTCAGGAATGAATGATTTGTACGGAGGGAAAGAGGCTTTTGAAAAGAAGCTAGACCAATTGTTTTCTACAGAAATGGAATTAAGTGGAAGGCATCAGGTTGATATTACTGGTTTGATTGGACAATATGCTCATGGCAATGAACCAAGCCACCACATGGCATATTTATACAATTACATTGGAAAGCCCTATAAAACGCAAGAACGCATTCATCAGATTTTAACAGAACAGTATTCGAATCAAGCAGATGGATTGTCAGGTAATGAGGACTGTGGACAAATGTCGGCTTGGTATGTTTTAAGCAGCATGGGCTTCTATTCAGTTACACCGGGAGAAGCCTTTTACGCTATTGGAACACCTCATTTCAAGGAAGCAAGTATTCAATTGGAAAATGGAAATAGCTTTTTGATTCGTGCTCATAATTTGAGTGAAACAAACATATACATTCAATCAGCAAGTTTGAATGGTGATGTGTTAGAAATTGCACAATTACAGCATAAGGATATTATGAAAGGTGGAGAATTGCTGTTTGAAGTGGGAGAACAACCTAATAAAGAGTGGGGCAGTGTTCAGCTTCCTAAAACTGCTATTGCTGCTGAAAGTCAAATGGTAGTAGTGCCATACTTCGAAGCTGAAAGTAGAACTTTTACCGATTCTTTAGTAGTTGAAATAAAAGCAATGCACAAAGAAGATAAAGTGTATTACAAGATGAATAATGAGGCGTATACTTTGTATAAAGCACCCATTACCATTAAAGAGTACGCTGCATTTCAAGCTTATAGTCAAAGAAATTCAAAGCAGAGTAAAGAGGTAAAAGGAGTTGATTTTAAGAAAATAAAAGGAGGGAGGAGCATTCAGTTATTTTCGAACTATGAAAACCAATACTCAGCAGGTGGAGATAAAGCATTAATTGATTTATTGAAGGGCAATGAAAACTTTAGAACAGGATACTGGCAAGGATATTCAGGAGCAAATTTTTCTGCAATTGTAGATTTGGGAGAACTAGAAGTGATCAATAAAATTTCTTTGAGTTGTCTGCAAGATATTAAATCGTGGATTTGGTATCCTAAAAACGTGACTTATAGTACTTCTGAAGATGGTAAAAACTTTAAACATTTAGCTAGCATCAAAAATGAATTCTCTGATCAGGAGTATGGAGCCCATGTCCAAGAATTAACACATCAAATCAAAGGAGGAATTAACTGTCGTTATGTAAAAATTGAAGCTGAGAATTACGGAAGCATTCCTGAATGGCATTTAGGGGCAGGAGAGAAAGCTTGGTTGTTTTTAGATGAAATTACGGTTGAGTAGTAGATTGACTGCCTTAATTCAGTTTTATTTCCTTCTATTGTAATTTGACTTTCTTATTTCAGCTAAAATTATTTGGGAAGTGATTAATAAACTTTGTTAATCTTCTTGGATTATTTTTTAACCCTACCAACTTCTCCTGTTTCCAATTTTACTTTAATCCCGTGTGTATGATTTTGTGATTTCGTAAGGATTCTCTCAACATGTCCATCAGTTAATTCACCGCTTCGTTGATGATGCTTTTGAACTATTTCAACATAGCATCCTATTTCTATATTACTACGCACGCTTCCGTCTGAATTATCGCTCAATTTGTTGCTTGTCAATTGATTTAAACCATTTGAAAGCTTCTTCTTTAGTGGCATATATTTTAGTAGGGTAAATAGGTTTGTGAAATTGGATGTAAAAACGAGCAATTAACCGAATGGGTAAATTGTTTAGTAAAATAACCAGTCCTTTAATATAAGGAAGCAGCTTTCCTTTTTTGGAAAAGAAATTCTGAGCTTCATTAGACATATTGCTGTGAATATTCCTGACGTCTGTGATTAAAAAGGTGTTTTTTTGATTAGACAAATCAAAACATATCATATCTATTTCGATAGCCTCAACTAAGTTAATCGAGACATTGTCGTTGTAGGTAACTACTATTAAATCAGAGTCAAACTTCTCCACTTTACCCACAGATGTAAAAACTGTTTTAATAATTAAAACTTTCTGTATAGCTGTTGTTGTATCCATTTAGATTAGAGGTGCCTCTCCTTTAAATGTTTTAGTGATGAATAAGCTCTTAATAATATTAAAGGTAGTGCTTAAATTTTGCTAAAACAAAATTGATCTATATCAAGAAAGTTATGTTTAATTATCGCTATGATCAGTCTGTCTAATAACCCACAACAATAGAAATAAACACAATTGCGTTTATTTCTATTATACCTTATTTGTACAGTAAATCTACTTATTAATTGATTTTTTAGCTAGGGTAGATGTACAAGATGGGATTAGTTCGTCATGAAAGAGATTGGATTAATAGTAGCTATTCGGCTTTTGAAGAAGGAAATAGAGAAGTTCCAAATTCAGAATAGAACTATTATTTTAGTAAGATCGCATGCTTTTCAAAAACGCTCGAGATAGGAAAAATTGAAGCTGAGAATTACAGAAGCATTCCTGAATGGCATTTAGGGGCAGGAGAGAAAGCTTGGTTGTTTTTAGATGAAATTACGGTTGAGTAGTAGATTGACTGC
>JAESST010000489.1 GCA_016763995.1 Flavobacteriales bacterium
AAGAAGTTCCAAATGGTTTAGCTCAAGCTTTTGTTATTGGTGAAAATTTTATTGGTGATGATAATGTTGCCTTAATTTTAGGTGACAACATTTTTTACGGAACAGGTTTAGATGGTTTATTAATGGAGAATGCCAATTCTGGAGGAGGGGTAGTTTTCGCTTATCATGTTTCTGATCCAGAAAGATATGGAGTTGTTGAGTTTGATGAAAATCAAGTTGCTAAATCAATAGAAGAAAAGCCGGAACATCCGAAATCGAATTTTGCCGTTCCAGGACTCTATTTTTATGACAATGATGTTATTAAAATTGCAAAGGAGCTAAAGCCAAGTTCAAGAGGAGAATACGAGATTACAGATGTCAATAAAAAATACCTAGAAAATGGAAAGTTACAAGTTGCTATTTTAGATAGAGGAACAGCTTGGTTAGATACAGGAACGTTTGTTTCATTAATGCAAGCAGGTCAATTTGTTCAGGTAATTGAAGAGAGGCAAGGATTAAAAATAGGTTGTTTAGAAGAAATTGCTTTTAGACAAGGGTTTATTGACAAAAAACAATTGAAAAAACTAGCAGAACCACTTCTAAAAAGTGGGTATGGGAGTTATTTGATGAACATTATCTAGTTTAAATTAGGGATGAAAAAGATATTAATAACAGGAGGTGCAGGGTTTATAGGTAGTTCGTTAGCACATAAGTTGGCAGAAGACAAACAGAACACAATTATTATTGTAGATAGCTTGTTAACGGGTGATGTAGAGCGGGTACCGAAATTGGATAACGTGAAATTTATCAAAGCTGATGTCAATGACATACATGCGATTTCAAGTATTTTCTACAATTTCTCATTTGACTTTGTCTTTCATTATGCAGCAGTTGTTGGGGTAAAGCGTACCATTGAAAATCCAATCATGGTATTGGATGATTTAAAAGGGATGCGGAATATTCTCGACCTTTGTAAGAATACAGCTGTTAAGAGGATATTCTTCTCTTCTTCTTCAGAGGTTTATGGAGAACCGGTTGAACTACCGCAACATGAATATACCACTCCATTAAATTCAAGATTGCCTTATGCAATTGTAAAAAATGTAGGAGAAGCATTCTTGAAATCGTATAAGCAAGAGTATGGGCTTGATTATACAATTTTTAGATTTTTCAATACATATGGTCCTTTACAGAGTAAAGATTTTGTAGTCTCTAAATTTATCGCAGCAGCGTTGCAAGGAGAAGACTTAACTATTTATGGAGATGGTTCGCAAACGAGAACATTCTGCTATGTGGAAGATAACATTGATGCATGTGTCAATGCTTTTGTGAACGATGAAGTGATGAATGACGTCGTAAATATTGGATCAGACAAAATTTTTACAGTTTTGGAATTGGCAGAAATGATTATAAAAGTTGCAAATTCTGAATCAAAAATCGTTCACTTACCACCATTGGAGGAAGGGGATATGACAAGAAGACAACCTGATACTGGAAAAATGCTTCAATTATTAGGAAAAGAACCACAATCGTTGGAAGCGGGATTGAAAAAGGTGATCGATAACCCGTCTTTCTTTTTGTAGTTATGATACATTCTTGGCGTGAACTAAGTCAGCAAGTTGAAGCTGAGATTGCTGCGTTTGATTTTTCTGGAAAACCAAATGAACTTTATGACCCAATTGGTTATACCATGACCTTGGGGGGTAAACGGATTCGTCCAACCCTTTGCCTATTAGCAGCACAATTATTCGGAGGAGATCTAAAAAAAGCCATGAATTTAGCTATGGCAGTTGAGGTGTTTCACAACTTTACTTTGGTGCACGATGATATTATGGATGAGGCGCCCATCAGAAGAGGGAAACCATCTGTTCATGCGAAATGGAATAGAGATGTGGCCATTCTTTCTGGTGATGTTATGTTTGTTCAGGCATATCAGTTGCTGGCGAAAGGGAATTCAGAAAAACTAAGTCAGATTCTATCTGTTTTCAATCAAACAGCTATTGAAGTTTGTGAGGGTCAGCAGTTTGATATGAATTTTGAAACTCGTAATGCTGTAACAGCAACGGATTATATTGAAATGATTCGACTGAAAACAGCCGTTTTATTAGCTTGTAGTTTGCAATTGGGTGCATTCGAGTCTGGGGCTTCTGATCGGAAGGCTAACTTAATCTATGAATTTGGAGAAAAAATTGGAATTGCTTTTCAAATTCAGGATGACTTCCTAGATTGCTATGCCAACCCAGAAGAGTTTGGAAAAAGGGTTGGTGGAGATATTATCTCTAATAAAAAGACTTTTTTGATGCTTACGGCAGTAGAAAAAGCAGATAAGGATCAACTAATACGACTGGAAGGCTTAATGTCTCAAAAAATTTCTGACGACGATAAAGTTGCTGGGGTTTTAGGAATTTATAATGAATTAGATATTCCAAATCTAACAAGAGCCGCTATGCAAACTTATTTTGAGCAAGGGATGCATGCCATCACTCAAATTGAAGCAGACGAAGAATTAAAAAAGCCACTTATTTCCTTGGCTGAGCAGTTAATGAATCGCAAACACTAAGTGTAAATTTCTATTAAACCTGAGTTCGATTATTATTTAGAAATTCAGATTTTCAGAAGTGGCAATATACAAAGCGGATTTTTAGAGATATAGTAGGCTATATTCTAAAAATTCAACGCAGGAGATTGTTATTTCTGTGAAAGCTTTCATAGTTCCGTAGCTAAACAGCAATCTTTTTCTTAAACTTTACTCAGAATAGCTCGTTGTTCCTTCATTAATTTTAATCAAATCTCACTATTTATCTACGTTCTGAATCCTTAAGAATAATCGAACTCAGCATTTAAAGAAGGTTCAAACTTAAAAGAAGAATCCTGTGCCTTGAATCTTTTCAATAGAAACGTTACTCCCTCCTAATATTAGTAGGGCTCTTCTTCCTAAAAACACTTTGAATAGCCTTTATTAGAAGTTTGACGCTATTCACTCGACTATCAATGATTTCTTTCTTCCGACTATCTATCCAAGCTTTGTTGACAATACCTGCTCCTGTTAGATTGATAATGAAATCGTACTCCTCAATTGTTTTAGGATCTAGTTTCTAATTAGAAACTTCCAGATAATTATTTATATCCTGTTGTTAATAACCGAACTCAGGATATAAACAATTCTTAGACCAACAAGTGGACTAAGGTTCTTTTTCTATATCGTACCTATTACTATGTTCCTAATATGCTATAATTAAGTGTGGGAGTTATATCAATAGATGCTTGGGTGTCGTTTTCATCCTTACAAGCATAAAACAAAAATAGCGGAGGCTGATATGTAATCTAGTAGATTTTACAATCGATATTCAATGATGAAACAATTCGTTTATTGTATAATTTTATCAAATGAATTTAGGTCTAAAAGATTTAAGTGTTTATCACACACAGCTAAGTTTTATAGAAGCAACAGCCAAACAGGTTCAAAAGGATTTTCAGCTTTATGGAGAAGAAATAAGCTTCAATGGGAGTCATTCAACAGCTTATGAAGAGTTGTATAGTCAAATTATGCCCATTATGGCAAGGTTGTTAAATCTCGATTCTTCTCGTTTTTTTGCACTTCTATATGCGATAGATGTCGATGAAAAAAAAGTAAAAGAACTCATCTTCGGTAACGAAGAAATAGACACTGCTTCAGAATTAACGCATTTAATTCTTAAAAGAGAGTTAATGAAAGTAGTCAGCCGACAGATGTTTGCTCAAAAGAGCAATATCTAGTGCTTTAAAAGCTAGGTTTGTTATTATTATTTAAATTTGCGTCCGTGATAATTCACCTTATAAATTTTTATGGATAAGTTTTCTTACTTGAGTAATGCGGATGTATCGGCCGTAGAAGAACTCTATCAAAGCTACAAGATTAACCCACAATCTGTTGACGAAGGATGGGCGAAGTTTTTTGAAGGGTTTGAGTTTGCTCGAAAAAATTATGGAGAAGATCAAACTTCATCATCAGAACATCAGTTTACTGATAAAGAATTTAAAGTGTTGAACCTTATTAATGGTTACAGAACCAGAGGGCACTTGTTCACAAAAACGAATCCAGTTCGAGAAAGAAGGAAGTACAGTCCAACTCTAGCTATAGAAAACTTTGGATTAAGTCAAGAAGATCTAAAGCAAAAGTTTAAGGCGGGTTCTGAAATTGGTCTACCCGGGGGAACTTTAGAGCAGATCGTATCTCACTTAGAAGACACCTATTGTAGATCTATTGGGGTAGAATATAGATACATAAGGAAGCCTGAGAAAGTAAAATGGATTGAGGAGAAATTAGAATCTAATAGGAATCAACCTGAATTTACTGACAAGGAAAAGAAACACATGTTGAAAAAATTGAGTCAAGCAGTAATGTTTGAACAATTTTTACACAAGAAATTTGTTGGTCAAAAAAGATTTTCATTAGAAGGTGGAGAGGCCTTAATTCCTGCATTAGACGCAGTGATTGAGATGGGAGCCAGTATGGGTATTAAAGAATTTATTGTTGGAATGGCACACAGAGGGCGATTAAACGTTCTAGCCAATATTTTCAATAAGAGATATGATGCCATATTCAGTGAGTTCGAAGGGAAGGAATATGAAGATAATCTCTTTGATGGTGACGTGAAATATCATCTTGGATATACTTGTGATATTGAAACTGATAATGGAAATAATGTAAAGTTGACGCTTTCGCCTAATCCATCGCATTTAGAAGCGGTAGCTCCTGTTGTTGAAGGAATTGCTAGAGCTAAAGTAGATAGTTATTTAAATAGCAGTGATGAAATTGCTCCAATTTTAATTCATGGAGACGCTGCCTTAGCAGGTCAAGGAATTGCCTATGAAATTGTTCAAATGGCAAATTTAGATGGGTATAAAACAGGAGGAACGATTCATATTGTCATCAACAATCAAATTGGTTTTACGACAAATTACTTAGATGGTCGATCTAGTACCTATTCTACAGATGTAGCGAAAGTGACTTTATGTCCAGTTTTTCATGTAAATGGAGACGATGTTGAAGCAGTAGTGCACACGATAAAATTGGCCTTAGAATATAGAAATAAATACAAGAGAGATGTATTTGTTGACTTATTGTGCTATCGGAAGTATGGGCATAATGAGGGAGATGAGCCAAGGTTTACGCAACCAATATTGTACAAAGCGATTTCGAAACACAGTAATCCAAGAGATATTTATTTAAATAAATTGGCTAAGAATGGAGTGATTACGAAAGAAGAAGCAAATGCAAATGCTTCTGAATTTAACTCCTTATTGCAAGAACGTTTAACAGAGTCGAAAGAAATAGATAAAGCAAATATTACCAATTTTTTAGAGGCTACTTGGGAAGGGATTAGAGCTTCAGTGCCTAAAGATTTTGAATCGTCAATTGAAACAGGAGTTGAAAAGAAAAGAATTTTAAAGCTAGGGAATCAATTAGTAACACTACCTGAAGATAAAGCCTTCTTTAAAAAGTCTAAAAAATTGATGGAGGATCGCCGTAAAATGATGGAAGAGTCTGATCAATTGGATTGGGGAACGGCAGAAACTTTAGCGTACGGAACTTTATTGCAAGAAGGATATTCAGTTCGAATTTCCGGTCAAGATGTTGAAAGAGGGACATTCTCTCATCGACATGCAGTAATAAAGGTAGAAGACTCAGAAGAAGAATATGTTCCATTGAGTAACATTAGTAAGGATCAAGGGAAGTTTGATATTTACAATTCATTGCTTTCTGAATATGGAGTTTTAGGTTTTGAATACGGTTATGCAATGGCTATGCCTAATGCCTTAACTGTATGGGAAGCCCAATTCGGAGATTTTAATAATGGAGCTCAAATTATCATTGATCAATTTTTAAGTGCTGCTGAAGATAAATGGCATTCAAAAAGCGGTTTGGTCATGTTGTTGCCACATGGATACGAAGGGCAGGGTTCTGAACATTCAAGTGCTAGATTAGAGCGCTATTTGACACTTTGTGGTGATAATAATATGCAGATTGCAAATTGTACTACTCCTGCAAACTTCTTTCATATTTTGAGAAGGCAACTGAAGCGTGAATTTAGAACACCTTTAGTCGTGATGACTCCAAAGAGTTTATTACGTCATCCTGAGGCAATATCTAGCGTAGATGAATTGGCAAAAGGAGCTTTCCAAGAAATTATTGAAGAAAAAGGGATTGATAAAAAGAAAGTAAAAACGGTGGTTTGTTGTTCAGGGAAACTCTTTTATGAATTAAGAAAGAAGAGGGACGAGAGAAAAATAGAGGATCTGACGATTGTTCGAATTGAGCAACTGTATCCTTTTCCTCAGAAACAACTAGATGAATTATTGGGTTCCCATTCGAACTTGGAGAATTTAGTTTGGACACAAGAGGAACCTGAAAATATGGGTGCATGGAGGTTTATTAAAACCAACACTAAGCAGGCTGCTGATTGGGAATTAGTAAGTAGGCGTTCAAGCGCTAGCCCGGCCTCAGGATCGTTCAAAGTATTTGAAAGAAGACAAGCAAAAATTATAGAACAAACGTTGAGTTATTCAACTAAAAAGTAAATAAAATGGAAGAAGTAAAAGTTCCAAGTCCAGGTGAATCAATCTCAGAAGTAGACATTGCTTCTTGGACCGTTTCAGATGGAGATTATGTTGAGATAGATGATGTGATAGCAGAAGTCGATTCAGACAAGGCAACATTAGAATTGACAGCAACAGCAAGTGGCACTATTTCATTGAAAGCGGAAGAAGGCGATACTGTTGAAGTAGGACAGGTTGTTG
>JAESST010000490.1 GCA_016763995.1 Flavobacteriales bacterium
TCCTTCGGTATTGATAGAGGATGCTGCTAAGTACTTCCAACTCAAACAGAGTTCACCCTACATGCTACTTACCTGTGAAATAGATGATAAATTAAAGGAAGACCTTCCTCCTAACTATTATGAATTAGATCTCAAAGATCGCTTGTATCAAGTTAGAAGTGAATTTCAATCTATTACTCATTTAGATTTTTCTGCAAGAGTGCAAACAGTGTCTAAAGATCAAAATAAAGTATATTGGGAGCTGCTCCAAGAAATGAAAAAACAATCTGGAGCAGGAATGCTTGTTAATACAAGCTTTAATGTTAGAGGAGAACCAATTGTAAATACTCCCCTTGATGCTTATAGATGTTTTATGAATACCGATATGGATATTTTAGTAATGAATAACTTTATCTTTATAAAAGAAATACAACCCGATTGGGAAAATAAATCAAAGTGGAACCAACAATTTAAGAAAGATTAATATGGAATTTTTAGCAGATTTATGGAACTTTATGAAAGAACGTAAAAAGTTCTGGCTTGCACCAATGATCATTATACTACTCTTACTGGGAACTCTATTAGTCTTTACAGCAGGTAGTTCAGTAGCTCCCTTTGTTTATACTTTGTTCTAATGGTTGAAAAGATAGAATATTCTAAAAGTAGATTATCGGTTATTGTCATTGCAATTGGATTCTTAACGATCTATCTCTTAAAGTCAGTTGAATTTTTATTATACCTTAGCATTGTAATTACCTTCTCTGCAATTGTTTCTAAAATAGCAGCAGATAAGATTCATTTTGTATGGATGAAACTTGCATGGATATTAAGTTTAATATTTCCACCTATCCTTTTAGGTCTTATTTATTATCTATTCCTATCCCCTATTGCACTATTATACAGAATTCTAGGCAACAAAGATTTATTACAACTTAAGAACTCCAAACCAACTACGTTTATTGAACGAAAAAAGATCTTTGAGAAATTAGATTTCGAAAAAACTTGGTAATACAGCCTAGAACTATAGAGAATCTGTCTTTATTTATTACAATTAACTCTAATCAACTCCTATTTACGATTCTTGATTAATTCCTTAAAGGGGCCAAAATCCAATATGTCGTCTGCATAAACCTTGTGAGCCTTTGCATTCGGGTGATGGTCTAGTTTACTGATAGTGTACGCTGACAACTCAGTTGGATCAATCATACCATAAGAGTCCGTAATTGGAAGCTTATATTTTGTTGCAATCTCTTGTATAATCGCCAGGTTTCCATTGTCTCCCAATACTGCTAGTACGGAGATGATAATCGGAATATTATTCGCCTTACTGAATTCGCTGTACTCTTTGAACATCTGATCTACAAATGCTTTTTCCTTAGGTTTTATCCCGAACATTTGTTTCGTAGTAGTAGATGCAAAAGCTCGCTCTATCAGTCCACACAAATAGCAAGAATAAAATGGAGTGCCTCTGCTTTTCTTTATTTTAACCTTGTAATTACCCTCATAATGTTTGTCAGGCGGAAGGAAAAAATCATTAAAGGCGCAATAACCAATAAGAATAAAATCAGGATCATACTCAACCGCTTTCTCCTCCATCAATCCTTTATAATTCAGCAAGTTGTATCCACCAACACCAAAATTGATGAATTCATAGTTAATACTATCCGACTGTTCGTTGAGTGCTTGTTCCATCACGCTGTGGTACACATTTTCTATCTCAACACCACTTCCCATCGTGTACGAATCACCAAAAACAAGCCCACGAATAGTCTTGTCTGGTTTAGAAATGCTATATTCCTTATCCCTGCAACCCTGAGAATTGGTCTTGAACGTTGAGAGTTTAAAATGCGAATCAATATTAGGTTTTAGCTCATAAAGAATTTTCTTGTTGTCAGCTCCTTCTAGGAATCCAGACACGCCTATAGAAATAAAGGAATTGACCTTTGTGTAAGAAAATGCATCTAAGCCAAAATAGTAAACTCTGGTCATTAGCTCGCATAAAAAAAGGCCAATAAAAAGACTAAACCCAACAGAAATTACTTTAAAGATAACTATCCGTCTAAGGGTCATTTTTCTATTTTGAAGATCACTATGCTTTTTCAAGTCTAATAATTTTACAGTAGATATTAAATAGGATAAATGGGTAGTCTATACTATTCCATTTAAACGTTACGGTTTAATTCAATACTTTCTTCGAATGCTTATCTATTGTTAGATGGTATCTTCAATAACCGAAAACATTTTATCTGCTAATTTCTTTCGATCAAAATCTTTAGCCAATAATAGTCCACCTTCTTTACATTCCTGATACAATTCCTTATTCTGTTTTAGTTTTGTCAATTTTTCTAAAAAGGAATTTTCATCCTCGGGAATAAAACATAAACCTGCCCGATAAGATTCAATGATTTCTTTGGACTCTCCTTCTACTCCCAATAGAATTGGCTTAGCCATAGCTGCACTTTCAAATATTTTAGATGGAATAACCGTTTTAAAGGTCTCCAAACGTCTTAAAGGAATTAACGCTACACTAATTATGCTTAGGTAGTTTTGCACCTCTTCACGAGGGATAGGATCAAGCATTGTTACATTTTGCAAGCCGAGCTTCTCCTTTAAAGCGAGCATTCGATTTTTATACGCTCCATGCCCAACAAATAAGAAGTGCACATTGGGATCATTTACTTTAGCAGCAGCATTTATAATCATCTCTAAGCCATGAGCCATGCCATGAGTACCAATGTACCCCACAATAAACTTTCCTGACAAGCCATGTTCTTCTAACAGTGATTTTACAGGTTCCATTTCTTGATACCTGTTTATGTTTACCCCATTCTTCACCACATGTATTTTTTCGGAATTTATGCCATCCTCCATTAACCTTTCTTTAAAACGATCGGTTACAACCACAATTCCGGTTGCTTTTCTATATAAAAATTGGACGAGCCTTTCCAATCTATCTAGAATAGTGTTATTATCCAACGCATCTAATACCTTAATCGATTCAGGCCATAGGTCACGAACTTCCATAATCCATGGCTTCCTTCTTACAACAGCTGACAAATATCCTCCAACGGCTGTAAACAATTGGGGTGAAGTAGCAATAATAATATCCGTTTTATGAAAAAGGCTTGCAATAAATGAAGAAATCGCAAAACTTATGTAGTCTAAAATTCGTTTTAATGTTCCTCTATTTGGTGTAATATAGGACCAAACTCTCACCACTTTTATCCCATCTAACATTTCTGTTCGATACAGTCGATTTTTATAGCCTGAGAATAATTTACCTTCCGGAAAATTAGGGTTACATGTGATAACTGTTACTTCCGCTCCTTTTTTTACCCATTCAATACAGTGTTCATAGGTTCTGTTTGCAGGAGCATTGCTTTCAGGTGGAAAGTTATCTGTAAAAAAAAGAAGCTTAACTGGTTTCATGCAAGATAAATCTCCGTTTTCAATTCCTTCGTAAAATCAATTTCCACCACCATTGCTTCAACCTGTTTGTTAAATTCCTGAGCGAAATTATATTTTTTGAGGGTCACTTTATCAAATCCAATAACTTTAATTTCACCAAAATCTCCTAATATTTTATTCTCCTTTTGCCCTACTGTTACATCTGGGTGGAAATGAATGAAGGCCTTTGCTTTACAAGCTTTAGACAGTTCATCTTTGATAAAAATATTTCCATCCAAAAAAGAGTAAGAACGTTGATGCATTATACCAAATTGTTTATATCCATTATGCTCAGCCCTGATTTTATTGGCATCTTCTTCTAACATGGTGACGTAAGCTCTCCTTCCAACCCTAAATCCACCCCATATCTCCGATTGTTCTGTAGCATTCACCATAACCGTATTGTGAGCAGAAGTGACTCTCTCAGAATGACGCAGATCGTTCTTTTCGTAAGTAGAAATGCCAGTGTCTACAATAAGAGCTTTATTCTTATAATTCAATACAAAATTAAACGTATCGCTGTGTGCATGCCCGGGAATATAATCAGGTCCAATATGACCAACATCACAAACAAACTCATAGTTAGTCCCCGTTCGTTTTCTGTAACCCGATTCGTTTAGTTCGGTTTCAGGGATATTTATGGAAAGCTTTGATGCATACTCCATAATTTCAACACTGTTATGTGCAATGTTTCTTGCACTATCATTTAGCAAAGGAATATCTCCTGAATTAAAAGTGATGGCCTTTAACCAAGCTAACATTTCTTCAGCTTTACGGAGCAGAATATTTTTTATTTCACTAGCGTTAACCAATTCATATTTACCAAGTAAAGATATGCTATCTAACATTCTACTTGAAATGATTTGATGATACATTGGGCTCAACTCATAATGCCCCCCATCAGCTAAAATTTGCTCTTCTAATTCTTGCAGCAGCAGCTTTTCTGCCTTCCTAAAAAGTACTTCATCGTTAAAATAGATTGCTCCGCTTAATAGTGCAAAGGCGTTCTCTAATAAGTGATTTCCCAATAAGTGAAACTCTAAGTTATTTGAGAGTCTTATTACATCAGAGTAAATCAACTGATCTAATGCCTCATCTTTCAGCTGATGCTTACAAATGAATTTCACACAATTCATTACCCGTAATGAACTTGGATAGGACTCTAAGCCATCTTTGACTTGCGAGTAATTCGCTTTAAAATCTAGAATTAGTGAAAGTCCTTGTTCTTTTGTTAGCTGCTCCTGCAATAGAAAGTCAAAATAACATAGGTTGTAGGTCCAAAGTTTCCCAAATTCATTAAAATTCCAATCTATTTTATCTCTAAATTGATGCTTTATATTTAAAAATAAAAACTCATTCTCTGCACTATACGATTGTCTATTCGGCAAGAAATTCAAAGCTTTAATCAACTGAGGTTTTACAGTTGAAGGCAGAACAAGCAAGTTATTTTCTTGCTTCAGCTTTTTCTTGAAAAAGTAAAACAAACGATAAAAAATTTGCTTGGATTTTAAGAATCGAATCGTGTTCCAGTATTTTCTAATCAATTAGATTCGTTTTTTCTGATTCATCACTCAGGTAGCGTTCTTTCATCCACCTTTTACTAAAAATTCGCTTAAAATTCCTCTTAGGTATAAGGTCATAGCCCAACATAAAAACGAAGGTTTTCAACCTTGTTTTCAAGGGAATATTAACCATCACATTCTTTCCTGATTTCATTCCCATTCTTTTGCCTACAAGCAATTGCCTTACATTATCTTCTTGACTAAAAAACAATCTCTTGAGTACAGACATTTGTCGGTACTTCGTTTCTTTTATTGGAAATTCAAGATCGTAAGCAAAACGTTTTAAAAGAGGAGCTTGAATTCTTTCAATCTTTTTAATTTGACTCTTGGAAAGTTCTTTTTTGAATGAATCTATTTTAGATGCATCTATAGAGGATTTAACATATAGCTCATCTGTTTTTTGACCTTCCACCTCTACTGTCATTTGAGGGTCATACTCTACTTCTAAAAATGTACAAATCTCTTTCAATTCCTTTTCAGGATAACGAATTAAATCCTCATACTTTACAATTTTATAGTTCTCTTCACCAATCAGCGCTTGATTTGACAAAGCAAGAATATTACTCTCCAGCCATTGTTGAGCGCCTAAAGATAAATTCGTATGAGCTCTTTTATATTTACTTGCAGCTACTGCCCTTCCATCTCTCACTATGTGAATGATCTTTGCATGTGGAATCAACAGCAATAATTCAGGTATAAAATTTTCAATTTCAGGAGCTTTATCTCCAAATACTTTTTTTGAATTCTTAGTTAAAACCTCTTGAATCGCTCTAGAAACACTTGATTTTACACTGGAAGCAGATCCAATATTCTCTTGGCTGATTAGCTCAGAGAGTCGGCCTTTGTAGTCGTTTTTGATGAGCCATGAAAGAATTTCCTCTTTGGAATATTCAAGGTTATAAGGCAATGCCTCTTTGTATAAGCCAAAACAGGTAATAATACGATAGACAACTGTATCTAAGTCAATGTGAATATCCTTGTGCTTACTTAGCAAAACAGACAACAATGTTGTTCCTGATCGCTGAGCACCTGCTATAAAAAATGTCTTCAAAATAATAGCATTTATTTTATATTCTTAATGTCCTTCATCACTTTGTCCATGACCAAATTTACTTGAAAATTATCGTGGTAATACTGCGAAGCATTTTTACTCATTTCAGCATAATTGTCTGTATTAAATAGTTCTATCGTTCTCTTCAGATCTTTTGCATTTTGCGGTTCAACAAGAAATCCTGTTTTTTTATGCTCTACAATTTCTGGTAGAGACTTCCACTGAGTAGCAATCACAGGAAGTCCTATAGAATACGCTTCAATAATTACTCCCGGATATCCTTCTCCTTCGTAATACGTGGGTAGAATTAGTACATCATACTTCTTCATGGTAGAAAGAATTTCCTTTTCTCCATTTAATATCCCCTTGAA
>JAESST010000491.1 GCA_016763995.1 Flavobacteriales bacterium
GCCGTTTCGCAACTAGTTCCCTCTCCTTCTTCTCCCCCCGCTGCACGCAGGCTAAGATTAGTGAAGATTACTACTGTTATTAATAAAATTATTTTTGTTTTCATTGTATTTTTTTTGATTGGCAATGTCCATAAAATTACACATAATAACTCTTTTATAAAACACGTACAAATACCTGTTTTTTACTTTTTTTTTATTGGGCTGCGGAGGCACGAACTGCTTAAATCATCAATATCCTAATCAATACCAAGCCATTAGCTAAATAGCATATATTTATTCGATAAAAGAGAAATTCTGCGTAAAAAGGAAGTTAATAATTACGAATTCTTGAATTATGAATCTTTTAATTACGAATTACTAATCTGGGAATCATTAGGAACAATTATTTATTATGAAAGATAGCCGCGTTCCTATCGTCACTCGCTATGACTTTAAGATCAGTATTCGTAATTCCTAACTCCCAGATTCGTAATTGATTATTATTGGTAATTAAAAGATCCGTAATTGTTGGTTCGATCTATCATTAGAAACTTTCACCAATTCTTCCGTTTCGGTATACAAAATGTAGCCCTCTAGTTTTTGGTCGCTTGTATTAGCTAAAGCATGCATATATTCATTCACCTGTTGATGATGCGCTTCATTTTTCTCCCCCGTTTTATAATCTAGAACCGCTACTCTATCCTCAAAATAAATAACCCGATCGGGGCGTAATAATTTTCCTCCTTTACTTAATAAATCAAGCTCTCTCCTGCTTTTATTATTCCCATCAAAGAAAATAGCAATCTCTTGATGACTCAATAGTTGTTTCAGTTTTTCAGAGATATATTGAAACTCTTCTGATGAAAAACTTCCTTCTAATTCATAAGACGACAAAACCTGCTCCAAATCAGCTTTATCTTCTAATTCTCCTAAAATTTCATGCATCATGATACCATATTGAATCGGTTCACTTTGTTTCCATTCTGCCAGACTGGTTCTACTAATTCTTAATTTTTTACTCCAAGCTTCTGAACGATATTCTAAGGTCAACCCACTTTCTGTCTCGGGCTCTTTTTGCTGTTTCTCCAATCGTTCGCCGAAACTAATCGATCCATTTTCGTCCAATTCCTTTCCACTATGAAAAACAAATTCAGCTAATAAATCAGGAAGGTTCAACTTTCGATTGGCTCTTGATTTAGCAGATTGTTCTTCTGAAATAATGTACATGCGTTCAGATGCTCGAGTAAAAGCAACATATACATCGTTCATGAAGTCAATTTGAGTCTTTGCTAATTCCTCGTCATGCGCCTCACTTAAATCAGATAATTTCAAATCAGACTTATACTCCACCATCGCATATTTTAGAGGAGTGGAAAGACTTGGAATAGTTTCAGTCCAGATATAACTTTTTCGTAATGGTCCACTGTAGCCTATTTTTTGTTGCGCGTATGGCAATATCGTTACCGGAAATTCCAAACCTTTCGACTTATGAATAGTCATTATGCTAACGGCATTTAAGCCTTCACTAGAACTAATAGAGAACTGATCTTGGTTTTCATCCCACCACAACAAAAATTGAGATAAGGTGGCTTTGTTAGACTTAAAATAATCCAACACGACATCTTGCAAAAACTGAAGGTATACGTTGTATTGCTCGTTCAATTGGAATGCTCGAATAATCGCTTCAAAAAATTCGTGCGATGCTTTTAACTTTAATTTTTCTACGTTTAATTCTAGCCCTATTTTAGAAAGTAATTCTATCATCTTCCCATCTCCGGTGTAATTCGATAGGTTTTCATCCATAGAGCCCTTTAGTCTTTCTTCATGCACCAAAAATTCGATGATCTCTTTTTGATAGATGTGTACTTGCGGTTGAAAGATCCACTGAGCAAATGAGAGTACAAAATTAACCGCTGAATCGTTCTTTAACAGCAATGCTTCTGAAGACAGAACTTCTATCCCTTCTAATTTTAAGCGTTCAGCTATCGCTCTTGCATCTTTCTTTTTTCTGACCAAAACAGCAATATCCTTCAATAGGTATCCGTCTTCTCTGCACTCTTCTATTGTATGCAATACTTCTTCTTCATAAGCAAGAGCCTTCTCTTCTCCTCTTCCTTCTACAAAAGAAAGCCTCACATAGCCGCCTTTCTTAGATGCCAAGCTTTGTTGTTGATGTTCTCTGAAAATACTGCTAATTTTTGGAGTCAACTCCTCTTGCTGTTTTGCAAACTCAAAGAATTCATTGTTAAAATTGACTACTATTGGTAGCGATCTAAAGTTTTGAGTTAAGAATGCTTCTTTGTATTGCACTGCAAGCGTTTGCATTCGTTCCTTGTACAAATAACTCTCTTGGTTCTCTGCCAATTGGTAGTTCGGCATTTCCGAAAATTGCTCTACTTCTCCTCCTCTAAACCTGTAAATTGCTTGCTTTGCATCTCCTACAATTAAATTTTCTTGTCCACGAGAAAGTGAATCTTCTACCAAAGGAAGCAAATTCGCAAACTGTAATACAGAGGTATCTTGAAATTCATCGATCATAATGTGACGATAACGATCCCCCAATCGTTCATAAATAAAGGGCATAGGTTCTCGTTCCACAATGCCTGCTATCATCTGATTGAAATCAGATATATTCAATAGCTTTTCTTGTTTTTTAAATGAAGCTAATTTTTGTTCAATATGATTTAACAGGGATAGGCTATAGATTGGTTTTAAGATTTCATTCGCAGCAATGTAAGTCCCATGTTTCTCCTTCTTAATCGCGTCAATTTTATTGAAGCATATTAATAATTCTACTTTAATTCCTTCAATTAACGCTTTTTGTTCTGCAGGGCATTTCCCTGAGAACCAATTATCTTTATCCAAGTTATTTAATACATCCTGCGTAGGTTCAATTTTTTCAAAGAGCCCCAAGGAGAGGTTTTCGAAGAACTTAGAAATTTTAGAACGCCCTGCAAAAGAGCTGTGCTCTATTCCATTTTTTTTAATCAATTCAAGCCCATATTTCGCTTGTTCTTTCACTTCTTTTTCAAAGCCATGAACGTAGCTCTTGTACTCCTTTATTGTTAGTTGATAGTCTTTAGGTCCTAAACCACGAAGCGCTTTCAGGTATGGAATTGATTTTTCTTTTAAGATGTCTTGCGCAAAATCTAACAACTCACGATCGACTTTCCACATTTTTTCTTCTTCCATACGAGTTAATGCAAAACGCAAAATCAAGTCTGTAATTTCTTCGTCAACACCAACTTTATCAATAATTAGATCAATAACTTCTGTCAGTACTTTGATCTCGTCTAATTCTACTTTAAAGATCGGAGACAATTGCAAATCCTTTGCAAAAGTTCGAATCACTCGATGGGTAAATTTATCTATGGTACTGATTCCAAAATCAGCATAAGAATGTAAAATAGCTGTTAAAATTTTGCTACAGCGTAGGGCCAATTCTTCTTTAGAAAGTCCTGTCTCTTCTACCAAAATATCACGCAATACATCTCCTTTCCCTTCTCCTTCTCCAATCTGCTTTAAGGCAAGTACGATACGATGCTTCATTTCGTAAGTCGCCTTATTGGTAAAAGTGATGGCTAGGATATGAGAGAATCCGTACAAATTATCGCTCGTAAGGCATATGCGCTAAAATTCCTTTACCAAGGTAAAGGTTTTTCCAGACCCCGCAGACGATTTATAAACTTTGAATTTTCCTCCTGACATTTCTTAACGCTCGTTTAGCTTTGATAAAGTATCGTTTACTTCGATGATTTTCTGTTCTAAAGGAGTTGTTGCATTTAACCAATGAATTAAATGTCCCCTTTTTTCCATTCTCCTATACCAGGTCATTTGTTTTTTTGCAAATCGACGAATAGCCTGTACTAAGTTATCATATAACTCATTGTAGGAAATCTCATTCATTAAATAGGCTGTAATGAACCGGTATTCTAACCCATAATAATGTAACTTTTCAGCTGTAATGCCCTTCTTCATTAAATTGTCAACCTCTTCTATCATTCCATTCTCCAAACGCTCTTTCATGCGCTCTTCAATTCTTGCTCGAAGCGCTTGACGTTCCATTTCTATTCCAAAAATACAGGGATTTTTTACCGGACTTTTTTCAGCTTTATTGCTTTGTTTAAACAGTTCGATCTCAATAGCACGTAAGGTTCTTACCCGATCTTCTATATCTGTTGTATTGTGCAACTTTGGACAAAGCCTTTTTAATTTTTCGTTCAATTTATTTTGAGAAAGAAGAGATAAGGCCGCTCGTAAAGTTTCGTTTTCAGGTACCTCTATCATTTTTTCTTTTGCCAAAGCAGCCTCTAAATAAAGGCCTGTTCCTCCGCATAGAATGGGTGTTTTATCTTTGTTTAATACCGCTTCAAAGGCCCGATAAAAGTCTTGCTGAAAATCAAAAACATGGTATTCTTCCCCTGCTTCTTTAATATCTATTAAATGATGCTGAATTTGCCTCCCTCCAATCCAAAAATCATCCAAATCTTTCCCAGTCCCAAGGTTCATTTCCTTATAAACTTGCCTACTATCAGCACTAATCAACTCAGCATTAAGTTGATTTGCTAAAGCGACTGCAAGCTTCGTTTTTCCTACTGCTGTCGGGCCAAGTATAACAATTAGATCGTTCATTTTTTGAATTGGCTTCTAAATTAAGGAAGCAAAAATGGAAATCGGAGTATTTCTTCGAGTATCTTTACAGCAATGAAGGCTTTTTTTAAATTAAGTTTTGTGCTCACTTTGATCGGAATCATTTCCTATGGTAGTGCGCATAAATCTTGGTTGAGGGTTTCCTATGAAATCAACAAGCTTGAAATTATTGAAAAATTCTGTATCAACAAAGAGGAAACTACTTTTACTTGTGATGGTAAGTGTCATTTAAAAACAGAGTTAGAAAAAATAGATTCAGAAGAAGAACAAGCTCCTAATCATACTACAGCTGAAGAAAAACTCACCTTATTTGCGTTCTCTTTTCAAAAGAAAAGCATCAAAAACATTGACGCACACTTACTGAAATTTGAACCTTATCAAATTAACTATACTTCTCAGTATAGTAGCTCTCTTTATAGACCCCCATGCGCTTAATTGAAAATTAGATCTAGAATTTTCAATTAAAAAAATACAACATGAAAAAATTTATATTCCTCAGCATAGGGGTACTAAGTTTTTCAATGAGTATAATGGCTTGTGATTTATGTAGCATTTACATGAATTTAGAGCCCAACGATTTGAAAAACAGTTTCGGAGTAAATTACAGAGTCCGCTCTTTTGATCACAATGTTATATCAAATAGCATTATACAAAACAGTCAGAAACATGCCATTGGCAACACTGTTCTCTCCGAAGCCGTCACACAAAAAGAACTCTTTAAGAGTTATGATTTATGGATTAACTATTTCGTAAAACCGAAATGGCAAATCTTTGCGAACATCTCGTTTTCGGACAATTCATATTTTGAGAACGATAGTTTGTTGCATAACATCTCGGGACCTGGGGACTTGACCTTAATCGTTAAGAACTTAGTATAC
>JAESST010000492.1 GCA_016763995.1 Flavobacteriales bacterium
AGGGCTCAATTTAATCCAAAGGGAGTTCCTTTGCCAGGTGAACCCAGGAACTTTATTACCGACACCAGCGATATTGGCTTAGACCTTGAATTTAGAATCCCTTTTGAAGGAAGAGCCAATGGATTCTTCTTGGAAGACACCATTGATTTTAATTTTGAATTAGCAGACGAACTTGACAACGGTTTAATCAGGATTAATACTGAAAATGGTTTTCCTATGGAAATAGACCTGCAAGTGACTTTTACGGATTCACTGGGAGTAAAAATTGATTCTCTTTTTAGATCAAGCGATCCTGATTATCAAAATGGATATGGTCAACTTATCCTGGCTGCTCCAATTAATCAAATTACAGGGGAGTCAATCGGAATCAGTACCAACCAAACAGACATTAGAATCAGTGGTGATCGACTTCAACAATTAACCAATGGAAGGAAGGTCATTATTTCAGCACGGCTTTCTACTGCACAAGCAGCTCAGGGGAAAAACATTATTTTCAGTCCTAATAACCGGTTAGGCATTTCAGTAGGACTTAAAGCAGGAATCTTAATCAACTAACATCATGAAAAAAATTACCACACTTTTATGCCTTTGTTTTTTGTTAATGAACTCTGCAAAAGCGCAACAAGATTTTTTGATGTATAACATGAACGATATACCTCAATCTTCTTACAGTAATCCATCCAATCAGTTTAATGGAAAAGTATTTATTGGTCTACCCCTTTTATCATCTAACTACTATAGCGTTAGCAACAGTGGATTTGCCTATTCAGATGCAATCAAGAAAGATGGAGATTCCTTATTGTTGGATTTTAAATCTCTCATTAAAGAATTAGAGGATAATAATTTCACTTCTTTCAACACAAAAATTGATTTATTCTCTCTGGGATTCCAAATTGGGAAAAGGACGCAAATATCAGTAAATGTGACTGAGAACATTAATTTCAGATTCAATTATACAAAAGATTTTATTCGATTTATTTATGAAGGAAATGGGGCATTTGAAGACAACACCGCCAACTTCAAAGATATCGGAATTTCCGCCAATTACTATCGGGAATATGGATTGAACCTTTCGCATCAATTTACGAATAAACTAAGGCTCGGAACCCGTTTAAAGTACCTCTATGGCATTGCTAACATCTATAGTAAAAAAACAGATGTGAGCCTTTCTACTGACCCAAATACCTTTGCGCTTTCTGCTCAAGCTGACGTAGACATCAAAACTTCAGGAATTGACAACTTTGATGATACAGAAATTTCTGACTTTATAAATGGAAAAGACAACTCAGGTTTTGGAATCGATCTTGGAGCAAATTATGAGCTCAATAAAAAAATTAGCTTCAATGCTAGTATTCTAGATCTTGGATACATCAATTGGAACTCAGACAATAAAAATTTCACTATTCCAGGAGGCCAATATACTTACAGAGGTATAGAGTTTGATGCTTTCACAGCGGGGTCAGATTCATCAGGAAACACTTCTTTTGATCGTGTGCTAGATTCTTTAGAAGAAGCCTTTGATGTGAAAGAGACCACCGAAGGGTATACCACTCCTCTTGTTAGTAGAGTTTATTTAGGAGCAAATTATAAATTAAACGAAAAAATTATTTTTGGAGGTTTAATTCAAAGTGAGTTCTTTAAAGGAAATGTAAGCCCATCATTTACAGCTAGTGTTAACTACAAGGCCACAAAATGGATTAGCCTTGCTACTTCTTTCACCGTAATCAACCGATCTTTCAACAATATTGGTTTTGGGTTCAACATCAACCCGGGCCCAGTTCAGCTCTATGTAATCAGTGATAACATTTTAGGCGCAATACAACCTCAACATGCACGTCACGCTCAATTAAGGTTTGGCATCAATTTTATCATCGGTAGTAATAAGGTGAAAGAAATTAATCCTGCTTTTGATGGAGTAACAGCAGTAAAAAAAGAGAAAAAAAAGAAAGAGAAAGAAGCAATTGAAGAGCCAAAACAAGAGATAATTAATAACCATGTAGTTGAAGGAGAAGAGAACATTAAAGCAGTAAAAGATTCTATTCAAAATGTAAAACTTGACTCTAATCAGTTAACTCCAACATTAATTGAAACAACGCTTGATAGCTTAAATCAAAACGGTGATTCTACAAGTACAACTCCTGAAATTCCTGCTATTGAAGGAGAAGAAAACATAGAAACGGTAATAGATTCAATTCAAGATTCAAAACTTGACTCTAACCAGACAACACCAACAGTACTTAAAACAACTCTTGATAGCTTAAATCAAAACAATGATTCAACAATAACAGCTCCTGTAATTCCCGCTATTGAAGGAGAAGAAAGCATAGAAGCGGTAATAGATTCTATTCAAGATCCGAAACCTGACTCTAACCAGACAGCACCAACAGTACTTGAAACGCCTCTTGATAGCTTAAACCAAAACAATGATTCAACAATAACAGCTCCTGTAATTCCTTCTATTCAAGAAAATGAACTACCTGAAGTCACTCCTGCTCCTACTCCTGAAGAAGGAATTAAACCTTCAACAGAAATAGAGAACGATGATGTGAACACTGAAGATTCAAAAAAAGAACCTGTAAAAGACGGAAAAACAACCAAAGATACTGAAGCAACTGAGGGAGAAAAAACTCACCCACATCAACCTTAATACTTAAGCTTGATCATTATTGAACAGACTAGCTTTCGATTTTTTTAAGCTTATCTAATATGAAAGAAAGCATTTATTGTATTCCAGGCCTTGGGCTAAATCGTAAGGTTTTTCAGAAACTAAACATTCCTTCTGCTAATCTAAAATTTATTGACTTTTTAGAGCCTATTCCTGAGGAAAGCCTATCTAATTATGCAGCAAGAATGGCTGCAAGAATTCCAGAGGAAGAGTTTAGTTTACTTGGAATGAGTTTTGGAGGAATGTTATCTGTTGAAATTGCGAACATTAGAAAGGTGAAGAAAGTCTTCTTAGTCTCAACGGTTAAGAATAAATCAGAAATGCCTAGCATTTTTAAATACATTGACAAACTTTCTACATCCAACAAAAGCGCAAGCAAATTAGCAGTAGATACCAGCGTTGCCTTTAAGCCCTACTATGATAACTCCGATGAGGAAGGCAATGCTCTCTTCCAAGAAATGTTGAACGAGGCAAGTCATCGCTTCTTGAATTGGGCCTTAAAAGAAATTGCCAATTGGGAGTTTGAAGAAAAATTAAACTGTCCCTTTTACCACATCCACGGAACCTCTGACCTTATTTTTCCATTAAAAAATATTGACAAAGCGGAAAGTTTGAAAGGAGGAACACATTTTATGATCTATAACAATGCTGAAGAAATTTCCCAACGTATTGAAAAGGCATTAAAAAACAAATAGTTATAAAAAACTCACCCTCTTATTATTTATCTTTTTACTCTTAAGAAAACACAAAAGAGTTAAACCTATTAGCGGAGTGTTTCTCTGACGTCTTCAAGTCATCACCCCCTATATCAATAATTATACTATTTCCTATTAACCTGAGTTCGATTCTTCTTAGGAATTCAGAACGTAGATAAATAGTGAGATTTGATTAAAATTAATA